>JALOTU010000202.1 GCA_025457725.1 Verrucomicrobiota bacterium | reverse complement strand
CGGCGTAACCTCCGCGCACACCTACAACAGCATCAACTGCTCACGCGTGGACTCGCGCAAGCCGCTCACCCCCAGGCCCAGCAGGCGCAGGGGGCGGGACACCAGCTTGTCGCGGCCCAGGAGAAAGCAGCCCATCCGATAGATCTGTTCGGAATCCACCAACGGTTCCTCCAGGGTGATCTGCCGGGTCAGGGTCTTGAAATCGCTGTAACGCACCTTCACCTGCACGGTGTGGGCCGCCAGGCGCTCGCGTTTCAACCGGCCGGCAATGTCCCGGGCCTGTTCCCGGAGGCAGGCCCGCAGGATTTTCCGATCCTCGGTATCCTCCAGAAACGTCTCCTCGCCACTCACACTCTTGATCGGACTGTCAAAATCCAGCGGACGATCATCGACCCCAAACGCGAATTGCCGGAGCTTCGCAGCAAAGGACCCCACCAGCGGACGCAGATTGCCGGTGTAATCCTGCAGATCGCCCACCGTCCGGATTCCCTCGGCCGCCAGGGTCTGCTCGGTGACGCGACCCACACCGAACAACGTTCGCACGGGCAGAGGCCGGAGGAACGCCACCTTCTCCCGTTCCCGCACCAAGGTGAGCCCGTCGGGCTTCTGGTGATCGCTGGCGATCTTGGCCAGCAGCTTGTTGGAGGCGATGCCGATGGTGGCCGTCAGGCGTCGCTCCTCCCGGATCCGCTGCTTCAGTTGCCGGGCAACAGGCACGGACAGATCGAGTGAATCGTCGGCATCGGCGCCCTGGCAGCGGGCGGAAAGATCCAGGTAGGCTTCATCAATGGACATCGGCTCAATGGCCGCCGTGGCTTCCGCCATCAACGACATGATCCGGTGCGATTCCTCCCGATAGTGGTCCATGCGCGGACGCACGAAGATGCCTTCCGGACAGAGTCGGCCCGCCGTGCTGCTGGGCATCGCCGACCGGACACCATGCCTCCTGGCCTCATAACTGGCGGCACACACCACGCCGCGCTGGGATGGGGGTGCCCCCACAATCACCGGCCGGCCGCGCAGCGCCGGATCATCCCGCTGCTCCACCGAGGCGTAAAAGGCATCCATGTCGAGATGGAGAATCACCCTAAACATGATCCGGAATTGGTCGCAGGAAGAATGGATGCATCCTCGATCCCGTGCAACTTCCGGGACGGACCGCGCCCTCCTCCGGGGGCGCAGAAACCTGCGACCACTGACAACATGCGCCTTCTCGAACCATCCGGCGTCCTCCGCAGATGTGGCTGGTTGCGGACAGGAATGTCCGCGCTCCGTTGTTTTTGGTACCGCGCCCTCCTCCGGGGGCGCAGGGAGTACCGAACTTCGACGAAGTGAGTCGATCCGGGAGTGAGAAGCACTCCTCACCTCGTGCACTACAGGGCTGTGGCAGGGAGGCAATTCCGTGGCTCAAGGCGCGAAGGAGGCGTTCGGCGAATTCTCTCAACGATAGCGTTTCACCAGCTCGGCGGCCGTCTTTTCCATCCGCGCCACCAGTTCCCTGGGCCTAACCACCGTGGCGTGCGTGCCGAAACTCAGGATGAACCGCTCCATCTCCTCGATGCTGTTCAACCGGAACCGCAGCCGGGAACATCCGTTCTTCAGCTCGGTGAATTCCTGGCTGGAATGCCACCGTCGTCCACGCACCAGATCCGTCGCCCACCGGTCAAACTCCACCACCACCTCGTAGTCGTCCTTTCCCTTGAACACCGTGAAGCTCCCCTTGAGATGCTCGTCCAGGTCAAACGGCCTGGATCGCTGGAAATGCCTCCGGGTCAGCGTGAGCTCCGTCAGCCGGCTGAGCACGAAGGTCCGCATGTCCTGCCGGTCCACGTCATACGCGAATAAATACCAATGACTGTCGATGCAGGCCAGGTGATAGGGTTGCGCCTGCCGGGGCACGGACTTCGCCGCGCCCAGATTGCGGTAGCGGAATTTGATCACCCGCCGTTCCTTGAGCGCCTCCGACAGTTTCTGGAAGAGCTTCAGGTCCGCGTCCTCCGGCGCCAGCGGTCGAAAGGAGAAGGCCCGGTCCATGTTGTTGAGCGTGTAGCTGGCCTCCTGCTCCAGCTGGCCCGTAAGCCGCCGGAAGGCGTTCTCCAGCGGCTTGTGCCACGGCGTGCCATGATATTGCGCCACAGCCTTGTCGGCGATCAGAAGAGCGAACACCTCCGCCTCGTTCATGGGCAGGCTGGGGAATTGTTCCACCGGCCGGCTGTAGTAGTAGCCGTAGCGGCGGGAGTCATACTCGATGGGCAGGTTCAGCCGGCACCTCATGAAATCCACATCCCGCTTGATCGTCCGGCTGGTCACCTCGATCTCCCCGGCGAGCTGGGTGCAGTTGGGGTAGGCGCCCTTCTGGATGCGCTGATGGATCTGCATCATCCGCTCCAGGGGCGGGCGTGAAAACAGGTGACGTGATTTCCTGGCCATGCGGTTCCCCTTCCGGTGGTCCCGTTGAATGCGTCCCAGCCGGAGGTTTGTCAAACCAGATGTTCAACTCGTCCTTACAAATCACCCGATCTTTTCTCACCCACAGTGACCGCGGATGTCACCTCCCCCCTGCTACTGTGGCGCCATGAAAGGATAGATCCGACCCGTAAAGGAACCCCATGAAACCTGAAATCAAGAGCTGTCTGGACACCCTGCGCTACGGCGACAGCCAGTCCTACCAGCATATCGTCGTCATTCCGTTGCACGGCGCCACCAATGGCGCGCCACCCTATATCGCCCTGGCCGATGCCATGAGCGCCAAGACGCTCACGGTCACCGAGGTCTCCGAGGGCGGTTCGGTGCCGGAGCTCCTGGTGAACAATGAATCGGAAACCCCCGTGCTGATCATCGACGGGGAGGAGTTGCTGGGCGCCAAGCAGAATCGGATCCTCAACACCACCATTCTGCTCAAAGAAAAGTCGCGCACCCGGGTGCCGGTCAGCTGCACCGAGGCGGGGCGGTGGGACTATGCCTCCGCGCAGTTTGCCGAATCCGACGCCATGCTCGAGCGCAAGATCCGCACATCCAAGAGCCGGTCGGTCCGGGACGCGCTCGCCCGGGAAGGCAAGCACCACGCCGACCAGGGCGAGGTGTGGGCGGGGATCGACCTACTCCATGCCAAGGCCAACCTGTGTTCCCCCACGTCAGCCATGCACGACGCCTTTAAAGCCCGGCGGGAGCAGTTGGACGCGTGTCTGCGGGCCTTTCCCCGGGAGGAGGGGCAAGTGGGTCTGCTGGTTCTGATTGGTGGCCGGGTCACGGGATTGGACCTCGTCTCGCGGCCGGAGGTTTACGCCCGGCTGCATGACAAGCTCGTACGCAGCTACGTCCTGGATGCACTCCTCGACCAACCGGGCGGGACGGCTGGGTCGACGGACCCGCAGGTGGCGGCCCGTGACTATGTGGCTTCGACCGAAGCGGCCAGCGAGGAGGTGTTCCCGTCTGTCGGTTACGGGCGGGACCATCGCTTTACCACATCCGCGCTGGCCGGCAGCGCGTTGGTGCATGACGGCAAGCTGATTCATGCCTCGTTTCTCAGCGTGGACACAGCGGACCCACGACAGGACAAACCATCACTGGCATCGCTGCGCCGCCGCCGCCGATTCCGCGTGGAGTGAGTCAGGGACACGCGCACGGGCGTCCGGGAGTGGCGGCTGTCAGGCTGGGGAGCGCGGGGCTTGGTTTGGTGCCCGCGCGACAGCCGCCCCCGGACGAGGGGCGGTGGCCAAAAATGAGAATTGCTGGCGCTTCGGAGGCTCCGCATCAACTCCTCACATCATCGCCTGCAAAGTGAAGTGTGCGCCGCTCATCCGGGCGGTGTTGCAGCGCCCGCATCGACTCACGTCGCCGCCGACAACACGGTTCGAGCGGGGATGAAGCCGGAGTTCGACGCCAGCGTGTGGGCGGGTTAGCATGGGTCCGACCTCAACCGACCTGGCACAGGCTGGATCAGTGCAGGATGCTAAAAGGCAAACCAACCAATGAAACTGGAAAAACGACCCCTGGGTTCGACCGGATTCAACGCAACGATTCTGGGAATTGGGGATCTGGCGGATCGCTCCGTGCCGCTGGACAGGTGTGTCATGACCCTGCACCGGGCCATGGATTTCGGATTGAATCTCATCGACACCGCCCCCGGCTATGAATCCGGGTACAGTGAGGAAATTGTCGGTGCGGCGCTGCGAGGCAGGCGGGAGGGCATGTTCGTGGTCGACAAGATTGACGAGCTCGACCAGGCCGTGGCTCCGCAGGTGGAAGCCAGCCTGCGTCGGTTACAGATGGAATGGGTGGACCTGTTTGTGTTCCACGGATTGTCCAGCCTGAAGCAGTGGACGAAGCTGACCGCCCCCGGCGGCGGCATGGAACAGCTCAGCCGGACCGTCGCCGCTGGCCGGGCGCGCTTCCGCGGCATCTCCTGTCACCATCCCGAAGTGCTGCAACAGGCCATCACCAGCGGGCTCTGCGACGTGGTGATGTTCCCCATCGGCCCCTACTGCGATGCCCGCTACCTGGAGGTGGTCTTGCCGCTGGCGAGGCAGGCGGGCGTTGGCAGCATTTGTTTCAAGACCTTTGGCGCAGGCAAGCTGCTCGGTGATACGACGGGCTACAATCGACCGCTCGAGATCCGGCCGCGCGGAAAATTCAGCTCCGGCGGCAGGGACACGGACTTCGAACCAACGCTGCCGCGGCTTGGTGTCGCGGAGTGCCTGCACTACACGCTCACGGCAGGTCCGGATGTGGCGCTTTTGGGCCTGAGCTTTCCCAATGAGCAGGATGCCGTGTTCGAAGCGCTCGCGGATTTTCAGCCGTTGACAGGGGAAGCCATGAAAGAAACGCGCAAGCGGGCTGTTCGAGCCATGGAGGCCAAAGGACCCTGCTGGTGGAATCCCCCCGAACCTCCCTCCGACAATTCGTGAGGCCCGCCGCCACTTCTCACCCCTCTCTGAGTCATTGTGGCACGAACGGGCGGATTGCGGTTTGGTGGGTACAGCACAAGGGCCGGTGACTCGCACCGGCCCCAAAACAATAAGAACTATTGACAGCATACAATATCAGCCCCCCACCACCAGTCACCAGTGTTGGGGACAAGCCGTGAAACGCGCCATCTTCCGGAGGAGGCGCAGGGACGTTCCGCGCCCCGGTTACAGGGCAGACGCATCAAATGAGTCCGTGTTTTCAGTAATAGGGGTTTTTCAACCGGCCTGGGGATAGGGGGAGCATGCAGGTGGGTTCAATTGGCCGGCTGGAAGGCTGGCGATACCTCCCGGA
>JALOTU010000201.1 GCA_025457725.1 Verrucomicrobiota bacterium | reverse complement strand
CTCGGACTCAAAACAACGGCGGGATTGGTCGAGACGACCCCGCCTCTCGCAGCGTTGGCCGAGACCGACACGGTCGCCTGCTCGCTAATGGTCAAGGCGCACAAGGTGCCGGACGCCCCGGGAATGGCCGAGGGCGTCGCCACGTCCCACAACCCCCCAAACTCCAGGGTGACCCCCGGGGAGCCAAGCCCGGGCTGGGTGCCGCCGGGGTTGTCGCCCGGGACAGCCAGGGGGGTGTAGTCGGCCACATTCCAGTTCACGCTGTTGCCGGGACCAACGGTGAGGTGATCACGGAACGAAGCGGGGAAGATGCCGTAGCCGGTGTTGCCCGCAGTGCTGGGGCCTCTCAGGAAGTCAGAGATGGCGAGGATGCGGCCCTTGTCGACGGTGACATCCAGGGCGAAGGCGCGGACGGTCTCGCCGGCGGTGCACTGGTATTTGACCCAGGCGACGGAGTTGCTGTCCTGAATGAACACGTTGACCCCAGCGGGGGCAGAGAAGGAAGCCAGGAGGAAGAGCAGGCATGCCAGCGACTTCATCGTCACTCCCGCTCCCCCGCCCCATCGTCCACTACAGAGGCGCGGACTTACATTGGCAACGGGATAAAGTCTTGGCAGCAAGCCATTGGGGAAAGAAACATCGCTCATATTGTATTATTGCATGGCGCACACAGACTGGCTAGGAGGGTAACCGGGGTGGGCCAATTGAAATTCCTGATGTTGATCGTGCCGATCCATCCCCTGCCCGTTGTGGCCCCCATCGCCTCAGTCCCGTTGGCCGTGGTGAACCAATTCGACGACCGAGTCCAGTTTTCATAATGGCTTCATTCCGCATCATGAAGTCGAGGTTTGTCAGGCTGATGAGCCCAATTCCGGGCTCGATGGCTGCATCGGGCTTTATTCCAGCACCCTACGCCTTCCGCCTGCCCGTCACAATACAAACATGCGTATAACTTTTACCCTTTTGCGCCACCAGGGGTGTTCAGCGTGGCGGGTCTCGACTGCAACCGTGAGCGGTCGCACAGGAAACTTGGCGATCAGAGCCCGGCGGAACAGGGGCAGCGCATCGGTCCCTGCCCGGTTCCGGTGATGGACAAGTGACACAGAAAATAACAGTCTCCGACCAGTGCATGGACTCCCAGACCCGTGGATTGGAAACATGACCCGGTCAGGCGCGCCGGCAGAGCGACCGCCACAACCACCGCCCGACTCCAGGGCGAAAGCTGAATCACCGTGAACCCATTCACGTCCCCTATCAGACGCCCGTTGACCCATCCGGCCTTGTTCGCGGGTTTGCTGCTGCCGCTTGTCGCGGGTGCGGAATCGTCTCCCGCCGACCTCGTCCGTCCGCAGATCGACACGCACAAATCGCGATGGTTCTTCTTTTCCTCGGCCTGCCGCCCGTTTGGCATGGTGAATCTAAGCCCGGACACCCGGGTCGGCGGGGACTGGATGAACGGCTACATCTACGGCGAAACGAACATCCAATGCTTCAGTCACATTCACGGCTGGCAGCTTTACGGGCTGCCGGTGATGCCGCAGACGGGCGACATTTTTTCCGTCCAGGGACTCGCTGCTGCCGCGTCGCCGTTTTCGCATGAAGACGAAATAGTCCGCCCCGGTTACCACAAGGTTTTCCTGCAACGCTATGGCATCACGGCGGAATTGACGTCCACGACACGTGTGGGATTTCATCGTTACACCTTCCCGGCCGGCCAAGAGCACTTCATCGCGTTCGACACCGGCGCAACGCTCATGGACAAAATGGATGCCAGCGCCGTGCGACAGATCAGCCCGACGGAAATTGCGGGGCATTCCACGATGGCCGCGACGCGGCGGCGCCCCAAACCGTTCACCGTATACTTCGTCGCACAGTTCAGCCAATCGGGGCAGTTCGGCGCGTGGCGGGGCAACCAATTGCTGCCCGGCCCAAGCCGGGATGTGTCGGGCCACAACGTGGGGGCATATGTCAGCTTTCCCGCCACCAACGAAGAAACGGTGCTGGTGAAGGTCGCCATCTCCTACACCAGCGAGGCGAACGCACGGAACAACCTGGAGGCCGAACTGCCCGGCTGGGATTTTGATGCCGTGGCGCGCGATTCAACGCGCGAATGGAACGACTGGCTCGGACGCATCGCGGTGCAAGGCGGCACGGAAGCTTGCCGGATCAAGTTCTACACCGACCTCTGGCACGCCTTGCTGGGCCGCCGCATCGTCAGCGACGCGGATGGCAGTTACGCCGACAACACCGGCGCAGAAACCGTCGTGCGCAAAGTAAAGCTGGAGGCAGACGGCACACCGCGATTTCCGCATTACAATTTTGACGCGCTGTGGGGCAGCCAGTGGTCGCTGAATATTCTGTGGTCGTTCGCGTATCCCGAAGTGATGGACGGGTTCTGCAACACAATGGTGGACATATACCGCAACGGCGGCCTGATTCCACGCGGACCGAGCGGCGGCAACTACACCTGGGTGATGATCGGTGATCCGGCGGCGCCATTTTTCGCGGCGGCTTATGCCAAGGGGATTCGCGGCTACGATGCGGAAAGGGCCTACGAAGGCTTGCGCAAGAATGCCCTGCCCGGCGGCAGTCGCGACCGCGCGGGCTATGAGTCCGGCCCCAACCCAAGCGGCGGCGGCATGAAATACTACGCGGAGCGCGGCTATGTGCCGGAGGACATTCCTGGCAAGGGCATGCACCGGGACGGCGCGGCCATGACTTTGGAATATGCCTACCAGGATTGGTGCCTGGCGCAGCTCGCGCAGGCGCTGGGCAAAACCAATGACGCCGGGTGGCTGACCCGCCGCTCATCCAACTACACCAACCTCTGGGATCCTTCCGTGCGCTGGATGCGCCCGCGCAATCCGGACGGTTCGTGGCTCGCCGACTTCGCGCCAGTTGCCGCCAAGGGCGCCTTCACCGGCAAAGGCTTCTGCGAGGCGAACTCCGCCATCTACACGCATTTCGTTCCGCAGGATGTGCCAGGCCTGACCGGTCTGTTTGGCGGGCCGGAAAAATACGTCGCGGAACTGAACCGGCAGTTCGAACGGGCTGCGCCGCACAACTTCATCGCCGGTCACGCCGCACATGGCGATGCGTGGGTGGACTACGAAAACCAACCCTCCACCGCCATGGCACACCTGTTCAATTTCGCGGGCCGTCCGGACTTGACCCAAAAATGGGTGCGGGACGTCCACGCCCGGACTTTCAGTGACATCACGCCGCTGGGCGGCTACAACGGCGACGAGGATCAGGGCCAGATGGGCGCGCTCAGCGCACTGATGGCCATGGGGTTGTTCGATGTTCAGGGCGGCGCGGCCGTCAACCCCACCTATCAGATCACCTCGCCGTTGTTTGATCGGGTGACGATCCGGCTCAATCACGAGTATTTTCCAGGCCAAAAGTTTGTCATCGCAACGCGGGGCAATTCTCCAGGCAACGTTTACATTCAATCGGCGAAACTCAACGGCCAGCCTTTGAACCGCTGCTGGTTTTCCCACGCCGACCTGGTTCGCGGCGGCTCCCTCGCGGTGGAGCTTGGCCCGCAACCCAGTCGCTGGGCCGCTGAAACCACACCCGCCAACTGATTTCATGACCGCCATCGTCGCCAGCAGTTCGCCGCCAGCCACGAACCCCGAAAACCCATGAATGTATCCCTGATTGATGTGGCGGTGATCGCCGCCTACCTGATTGGCATTACCGCGTTCGGCATCTGGATCGGCTTCCGACGCAATGCTTCGACGGACCAGTATTTTCTCGCCAACAAATCGCTTGGCTGGTTCACGGTGGGCGCGGCGGTGTTCACCTCGAACATTTCGACCATCCACCTGGTGGGGCTCGCCGCCGGCGGAGCCAGCAGCGGGATGGTCATTGGCAACTTCGAGTGGATGGCGTGCTTCACCTTGATGCTGCTGGCACTCGTGTTTGCGCCGTTCTATATCAAGTCCAGCGCCCACACCCTGCCGGAGTTCATGGAGCGTCGCTACTGTCCCTCGGCGCGAACCTTCCTAGCGGTCATCGGGATTCTCGGCGCATTGCTGATTCACATCGGCATCAGTCTTTTTGCCGCGGCCAAGGTGTTCGAAAGCTTCCTTGGGGTCCCGATGATGACGACCATCCTTGTGCTTTCGCTGTTCACGGTGATTTACACCGTGCTGGGCGGGCTCAAGGCGGTGGTGCTGACGGAGAACATTCAAGCGGGCCTGCTTCTTTTCGGGGCTGCGTTGGTGACGGTTCTGGCAATTCGAGCCCTGCCATCGGTGGGCGTCCACGATGTGGCGGCCTTCAAGGAGGCGGTGAACCCGGGGCAATTGAGCATGTTGCAGCCTGTGGTGAATGCCGAGGGCCACCTGAACGAGTATTCGTGGCTGGCGGTGGTCCTGGGCTATCCGATCCTGGGCATTTGGTATTGGTGCGCCGACCAGACGCTGGTGCAGCGGGTGCTGGCGGCACGCACGATCAAGGAGGGGCAGAATGGCGCGTTGTTTGCCGGCTTCCTGAAGATCACTCCCGTCTTTCTCATGGTGCTTCCCGGCGTCGTGGGGTGTGTGCTCTGGCAAAGAGGGGCGTTTCAGCTCGGCGCAGTGGCCGGCACCACGAACCCGGACTACAACACGATGCTGCCGATGTTGATCAATCACCTCGTTCCGGTGGGGCTCAAGGGGCTGCTGGCGGCGGGCATGGCTGCGGCGCTCATGAGCACGATCGCGGCGGGCCTGAACAGTTGCGCCACCCTCATCTCGATGGACATCGTCAAACGGTCGCGGCCGAACATGCCGGATGCGCGCGTGGTGACCATCGGGCGCATCACCACCGGCGTGATCATGCTGCTGGCCATCTTGTGGTCCACGCAAGGCGATCAGTTCGGCACGATCTTCGAGGCGATCAACAAGATACCCATGACCTTTGCCCCGGCGGTGACGACGGTGCTGTTGTTGGGGCTCATCTGGAAGCGAGGGAACTGGCAAGCCGCGATGACGACGCTCTATGTCGGTTCAGCTGTCGGCGTGGTCTATTTTGTGGCCGACCTGCCTTCCGTCGGAAGAATGATCCTGGGCGGCAAAGCCAACGCAGGCTTTGGCGGGCTGGTGACGGACCCGGTCCAGGGGTTGGGTATTCCGTTCATGCTCGTTGGACCCATCATCGCCGTGCTGTGTGTCACGATCTACATCGTCACGAGTTTGCTGACACCCGCCATGAACAAGGCGGATGTGGCGAAGGTGTGCTGGGATCATCCCCTCGCATTTCTCAAAGGCCCCTGCACGGG
>JALOTU010000200.1 GCA_025457725.1 Verrucomicrobiota bacterium | reverse complement strand
TTGTTGTCCGGCGGATAAAACCCCTTGTCGATCTTGTAGGTCGCAATGGCCTGCTCCACCCGACCCAACTCCCCCTCCACGCGCTTGAGGGCCGCCTTGTTCTTCACTCCCATGGCTGCGGGCAGCAGAATGCCGGCGAGGATGGCGATGATCGAGATGACGACGAGCAATTCGATGAGGGTGAAGGCCGGTCGGGCGGGACCACCCAACATTGAACATCGAATATTCAACGCCGAACATCGAACATCGACGGCCGGACTCGCCATGGGAGCCCTGCGGGCACCGTGCACCTCAGCGTTCGATGTTCGATGTTGAATGTTCGATGTTTTCATAATGACACCCTGGTTTTCGGGTTCGCTGCCGGTCAACGTTCGCGGAGCTCATTCTCCATGCGTTCGCTCAACCATTGTTTGATCATGCTCTGATAATTCAAGTACCGCGACCGTGCCAGCCGTTTGATGCGCGCCAACATCCGCGGATCCATGCGCAAGGTGATGGTGATCGACTCGCTGTTCTCGCTGGCGTTGGCCACCGCCGATTCCATCAGCCGCAGCGCCGGGCGGTTTTCCGCCCAGAAATCCGCCTCCGCCTCTTCGGTATCGAAGAGCGGCACGTCATCCCAGCTGGCAAATTCTTCCATTCAAACCTTTCCGACCGCCCCTGCCCTGCCCCTGCGATGCCGGGTCAGCGGGACAGGGTTTGATCCAGTTTGCGTTGATAGAAGAACCGCTCCTCGGGCTGCAATCCGCGCGCGTAAACCACCCGGATCTGCTTGCCGTTTGTTCGATACACGCTGAACACCCCGAGTCCGGAAGCCGACATGCCCAGATTGAAAAACCGGGCTTGGGCCCCGAAACGCGGGGAATCCGGCAGCAACCGCACCGCGAACGGATCCTCGAACGATTCCTCTATGTCCTTCGGCGTCAAAGAGCTATCTAACTCGAAGGGCGGATTGTTCCAATCAAACTCCATTTCGGTTTCAACCGTAAATCAATCGCCCATGCAATGTGTTTACTTTGTATTTACACCGCGGGCGGACTGAGTCAATCGGATTTTTTGTAAAATTATCGATTTCCAAGCTCTTGGTTCGCGTTGACCAATTCTGCGGCCGCGATGCTCCTTCGGTTCGTCTGCGCTGCGCACGAAGCCGTTGAAAACGGCTTTTGTCCCATTCACCCGGATACACCGGGCTGAAGCCCGGTGCTAATTCGCCTGCAGCCACCGGGCTGGGGCCGGTGCTCATGCTTGCCATGCAAATCGATGCCAGACACCCCACTGCTTCCGGTATCAGTGTTCATCCGTGTCCATCCGAGGTTGCCGGTGATTGGTACCGCTTTACAGGGTGTTCATCAGGTCGATCAGCGGCAGGAACATGGCGATGACGATACTGCCGACGATGACGGCCAGGGCGACGATCATGATGGGTTCGAGCAGGGAGGTCATGGCGGACACGGCGTTGTCCACCTCCTCATCGTAATTGTCCGCGATCTTGAGCAGCATCTCCGGCAGGGCGCCGGTTTGTTCGCCGACATCCACCATACTGATCACCATGGGAGGGAACACGCCGGACGCCTCGAGGGGTGCGGTGATGGTTTCGCCCTCCTTGACGCTTTCGTGGACGGCGCCGATGGCGTTGGCGACGATGACGTTGCCGGACGTTTCCTTGACGATGACCAGTGACTGGAGGATGGGCACGCCGCTGCTGACCAGGGTGCCCAGGGTGCGGGTGAAGCGTGCGATGGCCACCTTGCTGACCACCGGTCCCATGACGGGGACCTTGAGTTTGAACTTGTCGAAGATGCGCCGGCCCAGGTCGGTTTTGAGCAGGAGTTTGAAGACGATGAACGCGCCCACGACCGAGAGGGTGGTGAGGATGATGTTGTTTTTCACCGTCTCGCTGATGCCCAGCACCAGCAGGGTGAAGGCGGGCAGCGGTTTGCCTTCGCCCAGGCCCTCGAACACCTCGCGGAACTTGGGGATGACGACCACCATGAGCACCAGGAGGATGGCGACGGCCACGACCAGCACGGCCACGGGATAGAACATGGCGGCGATGACCTTGCCCTTGATTTTCTGGGCCTTTTCCATGAACTCCGCCAGGCGGTTGAGGACGACTTCCAGGACACCGCCCAGTTCGCCGGCCTTGACCATGTTCACGAAGAGCCGGTTGAAGACCTTGGGATGCTGGGCCAGGGCCTCGGAGAAGGTGCTGCCGCCCTCGATGGACAGGGCCAGCTCCCCGATGATGCGTTTGAGGTTCGCGTTGCGCTCCTGTCTTTCCAGCACGCGCAGCCCGCGCAGCAGGGGCAGGCCGGCATCGATCAGCGTGGCCAGCTGCCGGGTGAAGGTGGTGAGCACCTTGGACTTGACGCCGCCCATCCCCGGGATGCGGATATTCAGACTGATCTGGCCCTTCTTGCCCTTGGGTTTGGCGGCGGTCTTTTCCTTGCCGGCCTTGGCCTTGCCGCCGCCCTTTTCCTTGGGCTTGTCCACCTCGACGATGCTCATGGGGTAGAGGCCCATCTCCTTGATGCGGGTGATGGCCTCGTTCTGTGTGCCCACCTCGAGCACTCCCTTGGACTCGTCCCCCTTGGCGTCCAGCGCCTTGTAGCTAAATCTTGGCATACGTAGATCCTGCGGGCTCAGGTGTACTTGATGACTTCCTCAACTGTGGTGTCGCCTTCGAAGATGCCCCGCAAACCATCTTCACGCAACGTGATCATTCCCAGTTCCACGGCCTTCTGGCGGATGACCGCCGTGGGGGCGCGTTCGTTGATGAGCTGCATGATGGCATCCGTGATCACCAGCAGTTCGAAGATGCCCTTGCGCCCCTTGTACCCGCTGTCATTGCAGGCCGAGCACCCGCGGCCGTAATAGAACATCTTGTCGCCCAGGTCGTGCGGCGAGAGATTGAGCAGCGAGAGCTGGTTCTCGGTGGGCTCGAAAGGCGTGCGGCACTTCTTGCAGATGGTCCGCACCAGGCGCTGGGCCAGCACGCCCATGAGGGTGGACGAGATCAGGAAGGGTTCCACGCCCATGTCAATCAGACGGGTCACCGCGCCCGGCGCGTCATTGGTGTGCAGGGTGCTGAGCACCAGATGGCCGGTGAGCGACGCCTGGATGGCGATCTGGCCCGTCTCCGCGTCGCGCATTTCCCCCACCATGATGATGTCCGGGTCCTGGCGCAGGAAGGAGCGGAGCGCCTTGCCGAAGGTCAGCCCCAGCGCCTCGTTCACCGCCACCTGCATGATGCCCTCGATGTCGTATTCCACCGGATCCTCGGCGGTGAGGAGCTTGGAGTCGATGGTGTTGACCTTGCGCAGGCACGAATACAGCGTGGTGGTCTTGCCGGAACCGGTGGGACCGGTCACCACGAAGATGCCGTTGGGACGGAGAATCGCCTCGTTGATGTAGTCACTGATGTAGCTGGGGAGCCCGAGGGACTCCAGCTCCAGGTTGACCGCCGAGCGGTCGAGAACACGCAGCACCACCGATTCGCCGAACTGGGTCGGAAGCGTGGAGACACGCAGGTCCACCTGCCGGTGTCCGAGGTTGAGATTGATGCGGCCGTCCTGGGGAAGGCGGCGCTCGGAGATGTTCAGGTTGGCCATCACCTTGATGCGGGAAACGACCGGAAGCGCCAGGTGCTTGGGAGGGGGCGACATTTCATAAAGCGCGCCGTCCACACGGTATCGAATGCGGAACTCCGTCTCGAACGGCTCGAAGTGGATGTCGCTGGCCCGATCCTGCACGGCCTGGAAGAGGACCAGGTTCACGAAGCGGACCACGGGGGCGGCCTCGGCCAGCTCGGCGACGAACGCCTCCTCGTCCATCTCCCCGCTCATCGGCTTGTCCACGATCAGGTCGGCCTCGGCGCCCATCTCCTTGAGGATGTCCCCCAGGTTGCCGGAGGTATCCTCGTGGCCGTAGTTCTTCTCCACCGCCTTGCGGATATCGGACGGATTCGCCACCACCAGCTGAATGTCCTTCTTGACGACATAGCCCAGCTCATCGACCCGCATGGGATTCAAGGGCTCGGCCAGTGCCACGCGGAGAGCCGATCCGTTCCAGCCAATGGGGATGCACTCGTAGGCCCGCGCGTGCTGGGCCGGAATCATGGACAGCAAATCCTTGGGAACCTCGTAGTCCTTGACCGAAACCACCTCCGTGGCCAGGTAATTGGCCATCGCCTCCAGGATGCTGTCCTCCTCCAGGTAACCGGCGTCCTGCAACAATTGAAACGCCGGGGTTCCGGTTCGGCGGAACTCATCCGCCACCTCCTCATATTGCAGGTCGTCGATCAGGCCCTGCTCGTGGACCATGTTCAGCAACGGATCGTTTTGCTCGTCAGCCATGATGCGTCAATCTAGGCGTTCTCTTCGCCTTCCTCCGACTCCCCGCCTCCGCTGGTATCCATGCCGACGGCCTGGGCCAGTTCGAGTTCCTGCAATTTGGCCTGGATGCTGACCGGATCCTGCGCCTTGGTGATCACCTCATCGCGGGCGATCAGTCCGGCCATGTACTTGTCCAGCAGGAAGGAGTCGAGGGTGATCATTCCGTGCTTGGCGCCGGTCTGGATGTCCGACTGGATGCGGAAGGTCTTGTTGTCGCGAATCAGGGCCGCGATGGACGGGGTGTTGACCATGATCTCGAACACCGCCACGCGACCGGGTTTGTCGATGCGCGGAATCAGGAGCTGGGAGATGACCGCCACCATGACGGTGGAGAGCTGGATGCGGATCATCTCCTGCTGGTTGGTGGGGAAGGCGTTGGTGATACGGTCGATGGTCTTGGCCGCGCCGGTGGTGTGCAGCGTGCCGAACACCAGATGGCCCGTTTCCGCCGCCGTGATGGCGGCCTCGATGGTTTCCAGGTCGCGCATTTCCCCCACCAGGATCACGTCCGGATCCTGACGCAGGGCGCGGCGCAGGGCTTCCGCGAAATTCGGCACATCCACGCCGATCTCGCGCTGGGTGACCAGGGCTTTCTTGTGGGTGTGGTAATACTCGATGGGATCCTCGATGGTGATGATGTGCGCCTCGTCGCGTTCCAGATTGATGATGTCGATCATGGAGGCCAGCGTGGTCGACTTGCCGGAACCGGTGGGCCCGGTGACCAGCACCAGTCCGCGGGGTTTGTACAACATCTCATTGACCGAGGGCGGCAGTCCGATCTGCTCCATGGTGAGGAGCTTGCTGGGGATCTGCCGGAGGACCATGGCGAAGTTGCCCTTCTCCTTGAAGACGCTGACGCGAAACCGCGCCTGGTCGCCGAACGCAAA
>JALOTU010000199.1 GCA_025457725.1 Verrucomicrobiota bacterium | reverse complement strand
CATCGTCACGAGTTTGCTGACACCCGCCATGAACAAGGCGGATGTGGCGAAGGTGTGCTGGGATCATCCCCTCGCATTTCTCAAAGGCCCCTGCACGGGGATGAGCGACCCGCGCCTGGTGGCGCTGATTCTCCTGACCACCGTGGGCGTGCTCTATTTCCTATTGCGGTGAATCCGGTCCAAACTTGTGCCAGGATCCGGCGTGCGTGCGAACAGGAGGCGTCACCCACCCCGGTTACCCCAAAAGCCCCGGCCGACGGCAGCGCCGGTCAAGGCTGCCGCGGAGAGCGGCACGCGGTCGGTGCCGGTTACTCACGGGCAATCGTTACCTGCAATGGCTTCAGTGATTCGATCTCGATCCAGGCAAGAAGGTCCACCCCCTCGAGGTTCGTATCCGCTATCTCAACCTTGTCATACCCCTTCTCCGCGAGCAAAAAGTCCCAAGGTGTTAGCGAACGGGCGCGCCTTGTTTTCACGAACGTCACGTGCATAGGCAGCGGCCCATGCACGATGCTCTTCCGACTGAAGAGACTTCTGAGATTCCGTCAGATCGTCCAGCAGGAGACTCCCCCTGACGCAAAGCCCGTGCAAATCGATAAACACAATTGGGCATGCATTCACTCAACCCTTAGGCAACTAATAGGAGATTTAACGCTCCGCGCGTTGGTTCCGTCGCTCCCCGCACAAAACCGGCAGTGCATAGCGGCCCCCACGCGGCCCCCACGGGCATGAGATTGCCGGCGGCGCGGACGCGCTGCTTCTGCATAGCGTAAGCGGTGCAGGGTCAAGGCGGCAAAGCCGTTTATGGTGTCGTCGTATGGCCGCAACCGGTCAAGCCCGTCGGGGTCGGCCAGGCAAGGGACGTCGCTCGGGGTCTGGTCGGGCCAGAACCGGATCTTGGCGCCCAGGATGGAGGGCTCCGCCGCCATCCCGTACTCGACCCACCATTAAGGGAAGAGAATGGCGTCCGAAAACTCTTGCATGACCCGGAGGTTGCAGGTGAGCCAGCAGTCCGGGTCCAGGCAGTAATCGAGTTGCGAGATGCTTAGCCCGACTTCCGCTATTCGACAGCGAAAATGGCGATTTTGTGGTGTGTTCGCGACGCAAGTTGTTGGTTGTGTGGATGTGGGTTTTCAAAAGGCGCTGTAGTGCAGACTTGGCCTCTTTCTCTCTGCGGACCAACGTGCATAATCCAGCGTCAGTATGTTTCTCAAAGAGAGCACGCGCTTCAAAGACGGGAAGGAACACCACTACTGGAGCCTGGTCGAGAACCGCCGCGTCGATGGCGGCCGCAAGGTGGTGCAACGGCATGTGCTTTACCTGGGCGAAATCAACTCCTCCCAACAGGCGGCCTGGCGCAAGACCATTGATGTCTTTGAAACCGGTTCTGCCAGAGCTCGCACCGTAGCACTCTTTCCCGAGGAACGTTCTCCGGCGGTCGATGACGACAACATCGTCCGCATCCGTCTGGATCAACTGGAGCTGCGCCGCCCGCGGCAGTGGGGCGCCTGCTGGCTGGCCAATGTGCTCTACCAGAAGCTCGGGCTGGCCAGCTTCTGGAGCGAGCGTCTGCTGACCAGCCGCAAGGGCACCCGCTGGGACCACGTGCTTCAAACCCTGGTCAGCTACCGGCTGATCGATCCGGGAAGCGAATGGCGCCTGCACCGCGAATGGTTCGACAAGAGTGCGATGGCCGATCTGCTCGGGGCCGATTACCGCCTGGCCGCCGATGACACGCTCTACCGCTGTCTGGATCAATTGACCGATCACAAGGCGGCACTCTTCTCGCATTTGCAGGAGCGGTGGAAGGATCTCTTCAACGCCCGCTTCGACGTGCTGCTCTACGACCTGACCAGCACGTATTTCGAAAGTGATCCGCCTTTTCCCGAAGGCGACAAGCGCCGCTTTGGTTACAGCCGCGACAAGCGCTTTGACTGCGTGCAGGTGGTCATCGCGCTGGTGGTCACGCCGGAAGGTTTTCCACTTGGGTACGAAGTGCTCCCCGGAAACACGCTCGACAAGACGACGCTTGGTTCGGCGCTGGCCTCGATTGATAAGCAGTATGGCAAGGCGCGCCGGGTGTGGGTGATGGACCGGGGCATTCCCACGGAGGATACGCTGGCACAAATGCGCCGGAGCGATCCGCCCGTCAGTTATCTGGTGGGCACACCCAAGGGCCGGTTGAGCCAGTTGGAGGCCGCCCTGACGGAGCTTCCCTGGCAGCGGGTCCGGGAGGGAATCACCGTCAAACTGCTGCCGCAGGAGGGCGAGTGCTACGTGTTTGCGCAGAGTGAGTCGCGGATCGACAAGGAACGGGCGATGCGCCGGCGCCAGCTCAAGGCGTTGTGGCAGCGGCTGCCGGAGTTGCGCCAGATGAGGCATCTGAAACGGGACGACCTGTTGATGAAACTGGGCGCTGCCCGCCAGCAATGGCCCACGGCCTGGCGTCTGGTGGCCCTGTGCATCCCCGGGAAGGACGAAGACATCAACGAGCAGACCTTCACGTGGCGCCTGCGCAAGGCCAAGCTGCGGCAGGTGCGCCGGCGCGAGGGACGCTACCTGCTGCGCACCAACCTGACGGAGGAGGATCCGGTGAAGCTCTGGGAATATTACATCCAACTCACGCAGGTCGAGGAAGCGTTCAAGAACCTCAAAGGGGATCTGGCCTTGCGACCGGTTTACCATCAGAAAGAGGACCGGGTTGAAGCGCACATCTTCGTGTCGTTCCTGGCGTATTGTCTGCACGTGACCTTGCGCCGGTGGCTGCGCGATCTGGCCCCCGGCCTGACACCGCGGGCGGTGCTGGAGAAGTTTGCGGCGGTGCAGATGATCGATGTTCATCTGCCGACGACCGACGGCAGACACGTAATCCTGTCACGCTACACCCAACCCGAGAAGGAACTCCAAGTCTTACTGGATCAACTGAAACTCACGCTGCCAGATCAACCGCCACCCCGGATCACGGCCGGTGGCAAACTGTCCCAATGAGTCCCTGTAGTGCAGACCTTTTGGATCGCTGGATTGATTGCCAGTCACTTACGCGGTCATCCCCCCTCGAATAGCGGAAGTCGGGCTAGCCACACGACAGGATGCGGACAAAGTCCGCGACGTGCATCTGTCTGCCTTTCCTGAAGGCGAAGGAGAGGTCGTCTCAGAGCTCGCCGTTGATCTGCTGTCCGAGGAGACAACACCCCCGACGATTTCCGTGATGGCGGATGTTGACGGTGTCGCGGTCGGGCATGTGGCCTTCAGTCCTCTAGCCATTGACAGCATAAACGACTTTCAGGGTTACATTCTGGCACCCCTAGCCCAACTTTCTCAAGTGGAGGGGTAAAGAGGTGTAAAGTGTGGTAGCCGTGGCAAAGGTCTCCACTACATCGCGGGAGCTCAGCGCAGCAGTTTTCCGGTTTCTGTGAGCCGTGGAGGCGGTTGCTTGGGCAGTGTCAAACCAAGCCGATCGAGTAGGATCCTCTGGTCGGTCTGCGGCTGAGTGTAGCGAGAGAGGATCAAGGTGCGGCCATCGGTGGTGGGGAAGTGCACGTCGAGCATTTGGATCTGGGCGAACTTGTCGAGCACCGCTCGCGGGGTGAGTCCGCCAGCCAGAGCGCGCAACCGGGCACGCAGGGTGACGTGCAGGCAATAGGCGATGAAGGCCACAAAGATGTGCGCTTCGATTCGGTCTTGGAGCTGATGATAGATGGGCCGCAGGTTCAGGTCGTCTTTGAGGTTCTTGAAGGCGGCTTCGATTTCGGTGAGCCGGATGTAGAACTGCCACAGCTGGGCTGGATCATGGCCGCACAGGTTGGTGCGCAAGAGATAGCGCCCCTCACGTCGACGAGCCGTCCGGAATTTGTCGCGGTTCAATCGGAAGGAGAAGGTGGCCCTCTTGCTGCGCTGCATGCCGGTGGGCAGTTGAAAATCCAACAGACGCCAGGCCATGCGGTGGCGACCACGGGCTTCGCCCAGTTTGAGCAACAGTTGAGATGCGTTCAGACGCATCCGATGCAGTTTGGCCAGACGTTTCCACAACGCCTTGAGCTGACGCCGACGCATGGCCCGTTCCTTGTTCACCCGATCGTGGCTGCGGGCCAACACATAAAGTTCCTGTTGGTGCGGCAGCAGTTTGACCTCGACCCCCGGCCGCACCGCTTGCCAGTCCAGTTCGAGCAGTTGGGATTCAAGCTTGTGCAAGCGCCCTTTGGGCGTGCCCACCAGGTAGAACACGGGCGGATCACTGGTGCGCATTTGCTCCAGCACCGCCTCGGTGGGAATGCCTCGATCCATGACCCAAATACGTTCGGCCTTGCCGTATTGGCCTTGGATCTTCTTGAGGAAGCCCTTGAGGGTGGTGTTGTCGGCGGTGTTGCCGGGCAACACCTCGTAGGCCAACGGAAAACCCTCCGGCGTGACAATCAGCGCGATGACCACTTGCACGCAATCGTTGCGCTTGTCCCGGCTGTAACCAAAACGGCGTTTGTCCTTCGGGTCCTCGGGGGGCGGGCTCTCGAAGTAGGTCGAGGTCAAATCGTAGAGCAGCACGTCGAACTTGGCGCCAAACAGATCCTTCCAGCGTTCTTGAAGGTGTGAGAAGAGCGCCCGCTTGTGTCGGAGCACCTTGTCCAGGGTGCGATACAGCGCATTCTTTTCCACCAGCCCGTAATCCCGGCCCAGCAGATCGCCCATGGCGCTCTGTTCAAACCACAGCCGATGCAGCCGCCATTCGCTGCCCGGATCCATGAGCCGATAGCACACCAGCGTTTGAAGAATATCACGCCAACAGGTGCCTTGGCGGCTATCGGGCAAATGTTTGGCCCAGAAGCGATCCAATCCAAGTTGTTCGTAAAGCTGACACGTCAGCCAGCAAGCACCCCATTGCCGGGGCCGATGCAGTTCCATCCGATCCAAATCCACCTGCACCCCAAAACCGGTGGCGTACTCGGGCATCGGTCGGTCGGCCGGGAAAAGGGCCAGCGGCAGGGTGCGGTCCCGTTGCGGATCAAAGGCCTCGATCGTCCGACACCAGCTTTCGCGCTGGCTGTCGTTGATCTCACCCAGATAGAGCACTGGCCGTTGTACCACCTGGCCACCGGCGCAACGCCGGTTCTCAACAATGCTCCAGTAGCGATGCTCCTTGCCGTCTTTGCGCCGTCGATTGCATCTCAAGAACATGATCAGCACCGAGTATACACACTCCGGGCCGCCTGAGAAGTGGCTGGGTCTCCACTACAACGGTTTGGAGCCTGACCAGTTGTTGATCCCCTGCAAATTGCCAGGCCGCTCAACCTCAAAAAAGTCAGTTTCCCCCTCCACTTGAGAAAGTTGGG
>JALOTU010000198.1 GCA_025457725.1 Verrucomicrobiota bacterium | reverse complement strand
CGCAGGATGACGAACTCCGGTGCGCAGTGCCTGGCGACCTCCTGTTCACCCGCCAGTTTGCTCCGGCCATACTCCGACACCGGCCGGGGAGTATCGGATTCGCGTGCCGGTTGTTGCGCCGTGCCGGGACCTGCGGCGGCCAGGCTGGAGACGTGGATCAGTCGTTGGACCCCCGCGGCGTTGGCGGCGGCCACCACGTGGCGTGTGCCGAGCTGGTTGGCCTCGTAGAACTCTCGGATTCGCAATGCCTTGACCAGGCCCGCACAATGGATGACATGCGTGACGCCGGCCATGGCGGGAGCGAGGGTGTCGGGCTGTTGGATCGAACCCTCGCAGATTTGCAGTCCGGGGAGGTGTTGGCTGATGAACTTCCGGGAGCTGGACCTGCGCAGGAGCACGCGTGCAGGGATGCCGCGTTGCGCGAGAGCGTCGAGAACATGGCTGCCGACAAAACCGGAGGCGCCCGTGAGGAGGACGTTCATGCCCCGAGCCTGGGGGTGCTCCCTTCCCGTGGCAGGCCGCATGCAGCCCTTAGAGGATTTCCAGATTCCGCGCGACCTTGCCCATCTGCTCCAGGGCGCGATCGATCTGGCTGTCGGTGTGCGTGGCCATCAGGCTGACGCGGATCAGCTCGTGTCCGGGAGGGACACCCGGGGAGACCACGGGGTTCACAAACACGCCGGCTTCCTCCAGGTGCTTGCAGAACAGGAACGTCTTCATTTGATCACGCACGTAGACGGGAAGGATGGGTGTTTCACTAGCTCCCAGGTCGAATCCCAGGGACAGCAGACCCTCCTTCATCCGGCGGGTGTTGCGCCAGAGTTGTTCGAGTCGCTCCGGCTCGCTCTTCATGATCCGCAGTGCCGCCAGGGCGGCCGCGGCGTTTGCCGGGCTCATGCTCGCGCTGAAAACCAGGGGCCGGGAGTTGTGCTTGAGGTAATCAATCGTGGCGGCATCGGACGCAATGAATCCGCCCAGGCTTGCCAGGGACTTGCTGAACGTGCTCATGATGAAATGCACGTCGTTGGTCAGCCCGAAATGATCCGCGGTTCCGGCTCCCATGCGTCCCAGCACCCCCATCCCGTGGGCGTCATCCACCATGACCGCGGCGTTGTACTTTTTGGCCAGCCGGCAGAGTTCGGGAAGCCTGATGATGTCGCCTTCCATGCTGAAGACGCCGTCCACGGCGATGAACTTGCCGGCCGCCGGGTCCAGGTTCTCCAGGCGCGCCTCCAAAGCCGCCATGTCGTTGTGCGCGAAGCGCAGGACGTTGCCCAGGGCCAGGCGGCAGCCCTCGACCAGGCTGGCGTGGTTGCTTTTATCCGCCAGGATGTAATCTCCCTTGCCGGCCATCACGCTGACGACCCCGAGGTTCACCTGGAACCCGGTGCTGTAGAGCAGGGCGGCTTCCTTGCCGACCAGGGCCGCGATCTCCGCTTCGAGCTCGAGGTGAAGGTCGAGTGTGCCGTTCAGGAAGCGGGATCCGGCGCATCCGCTCCCGTATTTCTCGACCGCCGCAATCGTGGCTTCCTTGATCTGGGGATGGTTGGTCAGGCCCAGGTAGCTGTTGGACCCCAGCATCAGGATCCTTCGACCGTTCATCACCACCTCGGTATCCTGGGCTGAGGAGATGGTGCGGAAGTAGGGATACAACCCGGTGGCCCGGGTCTCGTTCGCGGCCGTGAAATTGCGGACCTTGTCGAAAATCGAGGGCTTGCCCGTCGGCTGCCCATTCCCGCGCACTTTGGAAGGCGCCGGAGGATTGGTTGACTTCGGGGTTCTGGGGGCGGCTGCGGCAGTGGGCGGCAACGTATGCGTCTGATTCTCAACAGTCATATCTGGTTATCAAAACCTGACGTCCTTGGTGTCGCAATTTAACCCCGGCAAATCAAACAAATATTTGGCCGGACATACTGGCAAATGGGCTGAGACCAGGCGGCTTTGTCCGGGCGTGGCGGCAATGAATTGATAACACGCCGCTTCCAAGGGGGTGCCGACTCCGGGCCAGCCTTACTTGATGGCCGGGGATGAATTGGTGGGGGGTGCGTCCGGCACAAATGTCAGAGCCACGCCGTTGATGCAGTAGCGTTGGTCGGTGGGGGTGTCAAATCCTTCGCCCTTGAACACATGGCCCAGATGCCCACCGCAAACGGCGCACAACACCTCGGTGCGGACCATGCCCATCGAGACATCGTCCTGCGTCTTCACATTCCTGGCGTTGGCCGGGTCGTAAAAGGACGGCCAGCCGCAGTGCGAATCAAACTTCTCCCGGGAAGAGAACAGCTCCGCGCCGCAGCCCCCGCAATAGTAGGTGCCGCTGCCCTGTTGCTTGAATTGTTCATAGACCTCGCCGAAGGGGCGCTCGGTGCCCGCCTGGCGCAGCACGCGGTATTGTTCAGGAGTCAGCTGCTCCCGCCACTCGGCGTCGGTCTTGACGATGGCGTTTGCAGGTTGAGCAGGGGCGTTGTTCGTGGTTTCCATCATGGTATCGGTGCCGGCGTGACATCCTGCGAGGATGACGGACATCCCCGCGAGGAGCATCCGGCTGGCGGTCCGTTTCATGCCGGGCACCCTACGCCAACCCGCGGAATCCGCAAGCAGACCGGATTCAAACCTGGGATGGGGCGGGTCACGGGCTGGCGGGGGTGGTGGCGTAATCCATGCCGATGGCCCGCTCGAGGCGGGCCAGGGCGACGGAATAGTCGCGGAGAGCGATGTTCTTGGTGGTGCGGGCTTCGGTGAGGGAGGTTTCCGCGGCCAGCACATCGAGTTGGGTGCCGGTGCCCGCCTCGTAGCGCGAGGTGGCCAGGCGCAGGGCCTCCTCGGCTTGTTCCACCACCTTCTCGGTCGAATCAAGCACCTCGCTGGCCTCGATGAAGCTCGAGTAGGCGGTGCGGACCTCGAGTTCGATCTGACGGATGGCGTCGGCTTCCTCCAGTTCCGTCTTGCCCAGTTTGGCCTTGGCCTCCCGGATTTTTCCCTGGGTGTTCAGTCCGTCGAACAGGTTCCAGTTCATCTGGGCACCCGCGATCCAGCCGTTGACCACGATGCCGAGGTCGTCCTGAAAGCCGGTGTTGCGTCCCTGGTAGCCGCCAAAAATCTGCACGCTGGGCTGGTAGCCGGATTTCGCGCTGACCACCTCCTCGCGGGTGAGGGCCTGTGACTGGCGAATGACCGCGAGTTCCGGCCGGCTTTGGAGGGCCTGGGAGAGCGCGTTGGGCAGATCGATTTCAAACGGGGTGCGATCCAGTTTCCCGGTGAGTTGGAGCGGGATGTTGTCCCAGATGTTGGTGGGCAGATTGTAACCGAGCAGGGTGGCCAGGTTGTTTTTGGCGATGCGCCACGAATTGCGTGACCGGCTGAGTTTGGGTTTGGCGTTGGCCAGCTGCACCTCTGCGCGGAGGACGTTGAATTTGGGCACGGTGCCGGCCTCGTAGCGGCGGCGTGTGTCCTCCAGCTCCTTTTGCAGCAGGGCGATGGATTTTTCGTTGACCGTGATTTGTTCCGCCGCCAGCAACGTGTCGAAGTAGGCGGTGCGCACATCGAGGATGGCGTTGTTGATTGTGCCGCGGTGCTGCTGCAGGGCCTGTTCCTGAAGATGCTTCGCCGTGCGGAAGGCCGAACGCATCCGGCCGCCTTCGAAGATGGACTGCTCCAGGCGGATGCCGGCGAGCCAGTTGTTTTCCTGTTGGAACGTGGCCGCCGGCTGCCCGGGAATAAAGGCGAACGACTCGGTGCCGCTGTTGAAGGAGTAATCCCCCATGAGGCGGAGTCGGGGCAGGGCGACGGCCCGGGTCTGAACCATCACTCCATGCGTTGCCTCAATATCCTTCTGACTCTTGAGAATGGATGGATTCTGCGCCAGGGCCACATTGAGCGCATCCTCGAGCGACAGCGGCTGGGTGAGCCACCCGGGCACTTCCGGCCCGTCCGCCAGAGTGTTGGTCTGGGCGTGTGTGGCTGGTGCGCCGGCCAGCACGGCAAGGAGGCCGGCCAGTCCGAGCAGGAACGAGGTGTGCAAACAAGATGGTGTTCTCATGATCAAGGTCTGTTATGTCGGGTTCCCCGGACGGACTCGCCGCGCGCATGTGCTCGACAACGCCTCCGGTGCCACGCGCACGGAATTAGTCTTCCGTGGCGTCGAGAGGCTAGTCCGGCGAGTGGCCTAATGCAACTCCACCGCGCATTCGATCATTGGACCAGGTCAGGAGCGCATGGCGTTGCCTGGGGATGGCGGCCGGGTGGGCGCGCGGCGAGGCAGGGGATGCGTGTCCGGTCCGGAGTGAAACGCCCTCAGGGGGCGCCAGACGATTGCTCGGTGTCCTTTGCCGGGCGGAGCGGAGGGAATTCCGTCGTGACCGAACGGATGTGCAAATCGCGTTGCGGATAGGCGATCTCGATGCGCTCCTTCCGGAAGCGTTCAAGGATGGCGTTGTTCAGCTGGCTCCTGGTGCTCAATCGCACATCGATGCTCACATAGGCGCGCAACACCAGGTTCAGAGTGCTGTCGGCGAACTCCTCGAAGGCGACAAAGGGCTCCGGGTCGTTTCGCACGTTGGGATTCTCCCGCGCGATGGCCAGCAGCAGCTCGGTGGCCCGCTTGACGTCGGCGTCGTAGGACAGCCCCACGGTAATGGCCAACCGTGAGACATCGTTGCTCAGAGTCCAGTTGATGACCTGGCCGGTGATGAGGTCTTTGTTCGGCAGGACAAGCTCCTGTTGGTCCCAATTGCGCACGGTGGTGGCGCGCATCTGGATTCGTGTGACTTTTCCGGTGACCGTTCCCACGGTGATGACGTCTCCCACCCGAACCGGTCGTTCGAATAGCAGGATGAGGCCGGACACGAAGTTGGCGAAAATCTCCTGCAGGCCGAAGCCGATGCCCACCGTCACGGCGGCCGCCAGCCATTGCACCTTGCTCCAGCTGATGCCGAGTAGCGTCAGCGCCCATCCGATGCCCAGCAACAGCACCATGTATCGCAGCACGGTGACGATGGCGTAGCCCTCACCTTGCCGGAAGCGGACCCGGCTCAAGAGCACCATCTCGACAAAACCCGGGAGATTGCGGCTTGCCGCCATCGTGAGCAGGAGCACGAGGGCCGCGCCGATCACGTCCCCCACGCTCAGGAACCCGTTCGTCAGCCCGGAGGTGGCGTCTTCCGGCGCTACCGTCGGTTCCTGCGGCGGTTGACCCACCGGGCTGACCAGAGCCGGCAGGGGGGGCGTCGTCTCGCTCCTGGGTCCGATCCCGGTCTGGCTCAGGAACGGGACCGGGATGCGGTCCAGTTTCTTCAGCGCCGGCATCATATCCGACCAGATCAACCAGAGACCGAGGC
>JALOTU010000197.1 GCA_025457725.1 Verrucomicrobiota bacterium | reverse complement strand
TGCGATTGCACGCGGAGGACTACGAGACCGACCGGGTATTCATCAAGGACCTCTACACCGGGATGATTGAAACCACGCTCCCCACGGAGAAGCTCGCCGCATTCCGCGCCAACGGCGAGTTGGACCTGAACGGTGGACCCAGGTATTTCCCAAATGAATATTGCACGCTCGCGGACGAGACGAACCTGAAACGGACCGTGCTTGCGCGGGTGGCCCCCTGCGGCACCAAGCTGATCCCCATCATCGATACGCGCGAGGGCGTCTGGGGCATCCGGCCCCGCAATCGCGAGCAGCATTACGCCTTCGACGCCCTGCTGGACGACCGCATCAAGTTGGTGACGCTGATGGGCAAAGCCGGCACGGGAAAGACCTTGATGGCCATGGCTGCCGGGCTCAAACGAACGGTGCTGGACCGGGAGTTCCGCCGCCTGATCGTGGCCCGGCCGACCGTTTCCGTGGGCAAGGAACTCGGGTTTCTGCCCGGTTCGCTCGAGGAAAAGCTCGCGCCCTGGATGCAGCCCATTCATGACGCCCTGGAGATGCTCAGCGACCTGAACATGGGCCACGACCATCGCCGCAGCAGCGACCTGATGCGGTCCGGGAACATTGTGGTGGAGGCCTTGAGCTACATTCGCGGACGAAGCATCGCCAACCAGTTCATGATCATCGATGAAGCCCAGAATCTGACGCCGCTGGAAGCCAAGACCATCATCACCCGGGTGGGTAGCGGCACCAAGGTGATTTTCACCGGCGATCCGCACCAGATCGACAACCCTTACGTCGACTCGGCTTCCAACGGCTTCAACTACGTTGTCAGCCGGTTCCGGGACCAGGCCATCGCGGCTCACATCGAATTGCAGAAGGGGGAACGATCCGAACTGGCGGAACTGGCGGCCAACATCCTTTGATGACGCGGAGGGTAAGGGGGCAAGTTCCCATTACAGGCTTGGCACTGGCGTGGCCGGGCTTTATCGTTCGGACGTGATCGGGTTTCTCCGTTTCATCGGTATTTTCAACGCAGCCATCTGGTTGGGGGGAGCGGTTTTTTTCACCTTCGGGGCGGGACAGGTGCCGTTTTCCAGTGCCATGAAGGCACTGTTGACGGAGGCCAATTATCCCTATTTCTCGGGGGCAATAGCCCAGCTCCTGATTGCCAGGTATTTTGCTCTGCACCTGATCTGCGGAGCCATCGCCCTCGCTCATCTGTCCGCCGAATGGCTTTACCTGGGACGCCCGGCCCGGCGTTCCACGGTGGGTCTCCTGGTGGCGCTGTTCTGCTTCGGTTTGATTGGAGCCATGTGGCTGCAACCTAAAATGAAGGAATTGCACGCGCGCAAGTACGCCCCCAACCTGTCCGTCGAGATTCAGGATAGGGCCGCCAAATCCTTCCGGATCTGGCACGCCACGTCGCAGGTGCTCAACCTGTTCGTATTGGGCGGGCTCTGCGTATATGTCTGGCGTGCCAACAACCCGCCCGATCCCACAAGATTTGTCAGTGCCATGCAGTTCAGGGGTTGACTTTGGAATGAAGCCGTTGAAAGTTGGCTCCGTCTAAACCAAAAGACCCTAGGGTTGATATGATATCAAACGAACGACCTTCGCCATTTTCAGGAGGCAGGAGCTATGGCCAGTCCAAGCCCGCCGTCAGCGAGGATACACTCAAGACTGAAAGCATCCAGATCGAGCGCAAAACTTTCATCTTTACGCTGAAAGAGAATCCCCGAGGACGATTCTTGCGCATCACGGAAGATGTGGGCGGACGACGGGACAACATCATCATACCGGCGCCCGGCTTGGAGGACTTCCTCAAGATCATCCAGGACATGGTCACCGCCTCAGGCGAGATCCCGCCCAAAGACGAAGAGGCCTGAGTTGCCCGCTGTCGTGCCGCACCTTCTATCGGCTCTTCCGAGACCTGGCTGACCGGGGCCGAACTCTGGGGGCATCATTCCAGAGCCCTTCCAGATCGTAGTGCGCCCGAACGTCGGCTCGCATGACGTGCACAATCACGTCAAAGTAGTCCAGCACCACCCAACCTCCCGCCGGGCTTCCATCCACGGCATGGGCTGGGATTCCGTCCCTTTTCAACTGGACCTCGACCTCCTGAACCACCGCTCGCAGGTGCGGATCGCTCAAGCCCGAGGCCAGCACAAAATAATCGGTGACGGACGACAGTTTCCGCACGTCGAGCACCACAATATCTTCAGCCTTCTTCTCATCCGCCAGTTCGCGGCACCTTTGGGCAAGCTTCCTTGAATCCATGCGGCGATGAAGTTGGTGCAACGGCTAGCCAAGATAAAGCCGATTATTGTGGATGGTCTCGGCGACACCGGCTGGCACCAGATGCCCGATGGGCAACCCGTCCCTGACCCGGCGCCGGATCTCGGATGATGAAATCTGGATCGGCCAGCCGCGCAGCCGGTGAAGCCTGGGATCGCCCTCCCCCTTGCTGGCCATCGTGCCGGGACGGGGAATCACCAGGAACCTGGCCAGCTTCATCAGGGACTCGGATTCGCGCCACTCCGCCAGTTTCGGAACATTGTCCTCCCCGATCAGGTAAAATAACTCCGCCCCGGGATGCTGCCGCGCGAGTTCGCGAAGGGTGTCCACGGCATACGACACGCCGCCGCGCCTGATCTCCATCTCGCTCACCGAGCACCAGTCCAGTCCCGCCAACGCCAATCGCAGCATTCGTAACCGAACCCCTGATTCCGTCGGCGGCTGATCGCGTTTGAACGGGGAAAGGCTCGCCGGGACAAAGATCATCCGGTCCAAACCCGTCTCCTCGCGCGCCGCCCACGCCACCAGCAAATGGCCGATGTGGACGGGATCGAAGGACCCACCGAAAATACCGATGCGAGGGTCGCTTTTCATGAGCCCGTTTCGCCCGCAGGATTCCCCCCGCGCCGCGGTCCGACCAACGCCGGCAGGGAGTCCTCAAGGACGCCCTTGACCTTCGACCAGAGCCAGCACGCCTCCAGAATCATCCACCCTTCGAGAATCAACACCAATACCGCCACCCCTGCCAGGAGATATTGCTCCTGTCCCCACCATCGCCGGGCATCGTGGATCATGGCCCAGGCCGGCGTGCAGAGCATGAGCATCATGGGCACGGTTGTAATCCGCGGAGAGATGTTCCGTCGCCACAACCAGAAGGTGATCACCATGAACGCCAGCCCTGCCAGGAGCTGGTTGGTGGCCCCAAAGAGCGGCCACAGAATCAATCCGCCCGTTCCGATCGTTTCCCAAGTCCACGGATCTCCGGGTTTGGGCAGGAGCGCCAAAAGAAATGCCGTGCCCACGGCGAACAAGGTGGCCCCGTAGGGATGCTGCAGCCAGGTCAGCGGGTTGGCCCAACCCGGCCGAGGGCCGCCAGTCGCTGGGGAATCCCGTCGACCCGACAGTGCCCCGGAAAGTTCCTGCACCACATATCGCTGCAGACGGGTTGCGGTGTCGAGGGTGGTGCCCGCAAAGGACGCCACGAGAACCCCCATCATTGCCGTGGCCATGCCGTGATTGATCCCCAACGCCTCCAGAAAGTTGCCTGCCCCCACAACAAAGGCCCCGATCGCGGCCCCCCCCGTGACCGTGGACCAATCCCCGTAGACCTGCGTCCAGAGTTCGGCTCCGGTGGCATTCCCGAATTTGGCCGGCCAACCCAGACCAATTCCCGCGCACACCGCCAGAATGACGAGCACGGCCAGAAACCCCTCCAGCAGCATCGACCCATACCCGACAAACTGCGCGTCCGTCTCGCATTTCAACTGCTTGCTGCTGGTTCCGCTGCTGACCAGGCAATGAAATCCGCTGATCGCACCGCACGCGATGGTGACGAACAGGAAGGGAAGGATGGGTGGGGCGTTCGTGGGATGCAGATTCCAGGCGGGGGCCACGATCGCAAGCGGCACGCGCGCCCCGGCGGCATCCGCCGCGTGCCCGCCCCAAAGCCCCGCCACCGCCAATCCAACCACCACCAGTCCCAGGGAACTGATGAGCTGAAGGCTGTTGATATAATCCCGCGGCTGCAACAGCACCCACACCGGCAGCACGCTCGCCGCAAAGCAATACGCAAGCAGGATGGCCACCCACAACCACAACGGCCACGCCGCGAGGACGGTGTTCAAATTGCGGATCCCGATCCCCAACCGGCCTCCCTCCCAGGACATTCCCGGGCACGCCGCCCCAAGCCAGACCGTCAGATACATCATTCCCAGCGCCGCCAGCGAGGGCCATAACAGCCTCCTGCCCCGCCGATGCACAGTCAGCCCAATCCAAACGGCAATGGGGATCTGCAGAAACACAGGCAGGACCGATTGGGGGAACATGGTGAAGACACTGGCGATGACCCACCCAAAAATCGCCAGCACAATCCAGAGCGCAAACAGCAACGTCACCAGGAACAGCAATCTCACGCGCGGATTCAGCACCCGGCCGGCAATCTCGCCCACGGTCATTCCCCGATTCCGCAGACTGACCACCAGCGACCCAAGATCATGCACGGCACCGATAAACACCGACCCAAGCAACACCCACAACAACGCGGGAACCCATCCCCACATGATCGCCAGCGCCGGGCCGACAATGGGGCCGGTGCCGGCAATCGAGGTGAAATGATGGCCAAAGACGATGCTGCGATCCGTGGGGACGTAATCGCGATCGTCATTCAGTTCGACGCTGGGGACCAGGGCCTTCGGATCGAGCTTGAACAGGCGCCGCGAGAGCCAGCGCCCATAGGTGTGGTAGGCCGCCAGAAAGCCCAAGCCCGCCAGAATTGCAATTGTCAGTGTTTCCATCTCATCAAACCCCATCCGCCGAGCCCCCGGCGCGTGTCCCCACAGGCCGGCAAGCCATCAAAGTGAACGGGCATGCGCACTTGTTAAGACAATCCGCCGGCGCGCTCAACCGCAATCACATTTCCGCCCGTTGACAGGAATCCTCTTCGGATTGGCAAGAAAAATCATAAAGGAAGGGCTTGACGCCTTGACCGCAAGTAGTTATGAACTCAATCATAACTCCTCAAACCAACCACACAACCATATGACTCTCACGAAACGCGATCTAGTGACTCGCATCGCCAGCGAGACAGACATGAACCAGCAGCATGTGTTCGATGTGGTGCAGAAGACCCTGGACCATATCTCGGAGGCGCTGGCCAAGGGCGACAAGGTCGAGTTGCGGAATTTCGGGGTCTTTGAGGTCAAGGTGCGCAAAGCCAGGGTGGGTCGGAATCCGAACGCGCCGGCGACCGACATCCCCATTCCGGAGCGAGCGGTGGTGAAGTTCAAGGCGGGCAAGGAAATGAAGGCCCAGGTCCTCCAGCGCTCCCCGGGCGAAAGCCACAA
>JALOTU010000512.1 GCA_025457725.1 Verrucomicrobiota bacterium | reverse complement strand
ATCGTTCCGGGGAGGACCTCTCTCCCCTGCTCATTCCCCTCGTGCGCAACCTGCCCCAGCTCGAGGCGGTGCTGCGTTGCGGCGCACAGACCATCTATTGCGATTTCGAAAACCCAAAAAAATATCGTGATGCGGTCGAGATCTTCCGCACCTGGCAGCTGGCCAACCAGGGGTGCGGCGAGGCTTCCCCGCAATCCGCAACCCGCAATCCGCAATCGTCAATCTTGGTCGCCCCCCCGCGCATCTTCAAGCCGGGCGAGGAGTGGCAGTTGGAACAGGTGCGCTCCTGCAATCCCGACGGCTATCTCGTCCGCAACTTCGATCATCTGCGATACTTCGCCGGGGACCGTTGCGTGGGGGATTTCTCGTTGAACATCGCCAACCGGCTGAGCGCCGATTACTTCCTCCACCGCTTTGGGCTGGAGCGCGTCACCGCCAGTTACGACCTGAACGTGGCGCAACTGGAATCCTTGCTGGAGGGCGCCCCCCCGGAATGGTTCGAGATCACCCTGCATCAGCACATGCCCATGTTTCATATGGAGCACTGTGTGTTCTGCGCCTTCCTCTCTAGCGGGAAGGACTACCGCGACTGCGGCCGCCCGTGCAACACGCACGATGTGAGACTTCGCGACCGGGTGGGGGCGGAGCATCCGTTGAAGGCGGACGTGGGTTGTCGCAACACCGTGTTCAACGCGCGCGCCCAGACCGGGGCGGAATACTTCGGGCGGATGGTCGCGCTGGGGGGAGCGCACCCTGGCGAAGTATCGCCAGCTCGTGCGGGGCGACATCAGCGGCGCGCAACTCTGGCGCGAGCTGAAGCTGTTCAATCAACTGGGCGTCACCCGCGGGCCGATGGCGGGCTAGGCGACTTAACCCAAGCAGTGCAGCCGATCAACAGGGTGGGGCGCCGCTGCGTCGGCGCCGGGCTGTGCGGCAGCGCAGCCCGGCCCTGCCGGAATGAAATCGCGGCCACCGTCCTGGTGAAACCGCCTTAAACCCCGCGCTTCACCACTTCCACCCCGGCCGAGTTCTTGGCGATGTGCCCGGCCGGCAGCACGCCGCGCCAGCTCACATTGGGATAGACCAGGCAATCGCGACCCAGAATGCTGCCGGGATTGAGCACGGCGTTGCAGCCGATCTCGGTGCGGTCCCCGATCAGCGCGCCGAACTTGCGCAGGCCGGTTTCCAGGCGATCGCCCCCGTGCTGGATCACCACGTTGCTGCGGGTGACCTTGAGATTGGAGATCTTCACCCCGGCTCCCAGATGCGCCTTGTGGCCGAGGATGGAGTCGCCGATGTAATTGTAATGCGGGGCCTCGGCGTGATTGAACAGGAGAGCGTTCTTGAGCTCGGTGGCGTTGCCCACCACGCAATGGTCGCCAATGATGACATTCTCCCGCAGGTAGGCGTTGTGCCGGATCTGGCAGTGGCGACCGATGATCGCCGGGCCCTTGATCATCACGCCATCCTCCAGCATCGTGCCTTCGCCGATGGACACGCGGTCGCCCACCCAGGCCACGCCTTTGCATTGGTTGTGCAGGCCGGGTTCCCAGGCGAATTCGCAGCCATCAAACAGCGCGGCGTGTTCGGTCTGGGACAGGTCGAACAGATCCTCCGGTTTGAACATGCGCGCATCGTCGCCTGTGATTGCCGGTCGCGGCAAGGATGGAGTTGCCGCCTTCAGCCCCTTCGCCCAGGCCGGGCGAATCGGGTTCCGCGATCCTCCGCGCGCGCAGAACCTTCAGGCGTTGCCGCGCCTGGAGGGTTCCGCGTCAAGAAAAAGTGAAAGAAGAATTTTGCGCAGCGAACGATTGTCGCTCGCCTCGATCCGTCTCACGGTCCACGCCGACTGGCACGCAAGCGGCTCCCGACGTTGCCTTGGAAAATGGAAGCAATCCGGCCACATCTCGATGGTGCTCGCGCCGAAGCCATACGCTGGCTCGGCGACTGGCATCCTTTGGTGCGTCAGATCGCGCCCGGTGAGGGCGCGGCGCGTCCGCGCGCTTCCCGTTCCCCTCACCTTTCCCGGGCGCTGGTCAGTCCCGCCTCCCTGCACGCCTTTCTGCTGCACTACAAAATCTCGGTCCTTCTCCCCTTCGAGTTGCCCGCCGTCCGGGAGTCGTACGAGCTCACGTTGCGCCACGAGGTGAAGGAGCTGCTGGCCCTGGACCGCGCCCTGGCGGCCGAAGACTGGCTTCGACCCTACGCCGAGGACAGCCGCGTCGCGGGCCGGTTGCATCTGGAACGACTCAAGCCCCTGCGGGATCAACGCGGCATCCTCCGCTATATCTCCGCCGTGGAGGCCGGGGAGGCGAACGGCTGGCACCTGTTGGTGGCCGGCGTCGCGCTGGGCGTCTACGCGCTGCCGTTGCGACAGGGGTTGATGGACTATGCGCTGCACACCTTCTGGAACGCGGTCGGCCAGGCAACGGGACCGCTCGGATTACAATCCGGCGAAGCCACCGGGTTGGTGAATCAGTTGGCCGCGGATCTGCCTCAACGGATTCAAGCGATGATTCCCGCGGCCAAACTCGCCGCAGTCTGATCCGGCCTCCCCGTGCCGCCGCCGCCCGTAGGGCGCATCTCAGTTTTTTGCAGGGCCGGAACAGGGCCGCGCGGCGCGAAGTCCTCCCCCCCTCCATGAACCGGGTATCGGAACGCGGACATTCTTGTCCGCGCGAATCTATCGTGACCGACTCGCGGACAAGGCTGTCCGCGCTCCGGTCTTCTCGGACCGCGCCATCCTCCGGGGGCGCAGTAGCCTCCGACCTCCAAGGACGCTCATCTTCCGCGGCAGCGGACGTCACGGGTGGTCGCGTCCGGCTCGCGGACAAGAATGTCCGCGCTCCGTTCCGGGGCTCAGGGCGCGAAAGAGGCTTTCAGCGAGTTCTTTCCCCATTCGATGGGGAGGGGGAAACAAACGTGCAAGAAACCGAGATGCGCCCCCGCCCGTACACAGCGCCTGAACTCCACTTGGTTTGTCCGGCGGATTCTTCTACGCTCCGGGCAACGATCATCCCGTTCGCCACATGAAATTCTTCATCCACACGGTTTTCATGACGAGTTTCGTGGGCATGATCCTGCATTTCTGGCGGCAGCTGCCGTTGGGGGAAGGCGAGTCGCCGTCCGGCCGGCTCCGGGAGTTCATCGAGTGGTGCGGCAAGGGGGTCGTGGTGCCGCTGGCCGTCTGGCTGTTCATGAACATGGGTCTGGCCGCCTGGCTCCCGCCGTTTTTGCCCGAGGTGGACGTGGCCAAGAACGCCGGGGGATTCTGGCCCTGGGCCGTGCTGTTGAACTGCAGTCCGGCCATGAGCGTGATCGTTTCCTACTGGGCCGCCCT
>JALOTU010000196.1 GCA_025457725.1 Verrucomicrobiota bacterium | reverse complement strand
TTTGTCGGTGGCGATCAACATGGCCAATCAATTGCCATCGCCGGTGGTTTGGAGCATCAGAAAACTGCTTCGACGAGCCTGATAGCCGAAGGCGGCTCAGGGTCGTTGGAATGCTATCCCAGAGCGAACGCCATTCCAATCTGGCGTGTGATAAAGGCTCCCACCCAGGCCAGAACCAGCATGTAGCCAAATTGAAAGGCCGGCCACTTCCAGCCATTGGTCTCCCGGCGCACAACGGCAATGGTGCTGACACATTGCAGCGCAAACACGTAAAAGACCATCAGAGTCAGGCCGGTGACGGTGGTGTAGATGGCCGTCCCGTCGGGATGGCGCTGCTCTCGAAATCGATCCGCCAGGCGCTGAACCCCCTCTTCATCGTCCGCCCCTCCCAGGCTGTAGACCGTGGACATGGCGCTGACGAACACCTCGCGGGCCGCAAACGACGCCACAATCCCGATGCCGATCTTCCAATCGAAGCCGAGTGGAGCAATGGTGGGTTCAATCAGGCGCCCAATCCGGCCGGCGAAGCTGTGGGCCAGCAGCTCGGCCGACTCCTGTTGGTCCAGCTCGGAAAGTCGATCCAGGGTGCCCGCGTCGAGCTCACCCTTCCCGGTGATTTCGCCCGCCTCCATCACCTCGGATCGCTGGGTTTCAAAGTGGGCGCTGATGGCGGGGCTCTTGGGATAGCTCTGGAGAAACCACAGCAGGATGCTGATGCCCAGAATCACCGTGCCGGCCCTTCGCAAAAACAACTTCGACCGTTCCCACATGTGACGCAGAACCTGCCGCAGCATCGGCCGTTTGTACGGGGGCAGCTCCAGGATGAGCATGGGGGGCTCGCCTTTGAGCAACGTCTTCTTGAAGATGAACGCCATGATCAACGCCACCACGGTCCCGAGCATGTACATCGAGAACAGCGTCAGGGCGGGCAACCCGATGAATCCGAGCACCGTCTTGTCCGGAATGCAGGCGGCGATCAGCAGGGTGTAAACCGGCAGTCGTGCCGAACAACTCATCAACGGCGCGATCAGGATGGTGACCAGGCGGTCCTTGGGGCTTTCAATGGTGCGGGTGGCCATGATGCCCGGAATGGCGCATGCATAGGAGCTTAGCATGGGAATGAAGCTCTTGCCGTGCAGGCCCACCTTGCTCATCAGGCGGTCCATCAGAAAAGCGGCCCTTGCCATGTACCCCGTGTCCTCGAGCAGACCGATGAAGAAGAAAAGGAAGAGAATCTGGGGCAGAAACACCACCACCGCCCCGACCCCGGCAATGATCCCGTCCACCATCAGGCTGCGCAGATCGCCCTGGGGCATGAGTTTCCCCACCGCCGTGCTGAACGCGGCCGTGCCCAGCTCCAACCAGTTCGCCGGGACCGATGCGAAGGTGAAGATGCTCTGAAAAATCAGCAGCATGATGGCGGCAAAAATGATCGTTCCCCACACCTTGTGGGTGATCACCCGGTCCAACCGATCACTGAGTGTTTCACCGTCCACGGCCGTTTCCCTTGTGACGGAGGCCTGGATCCGGGATACCGAGGCGTAGCGCAATTCAATGGGTTTGCCCCGCCAGTCCTGTCCCGCCGCCTCGAGTCGTTCCCGCGCCGCAGCCACGGCGTCGCGGATGATCTGCGGATAACGCTGGCCGCTCGATGCCACCGACTTGTCGTTGTTCAGGATCAGCAACGCCTCGGTTCGGGACCGGGCTGGGGGATCGTGGAACTCGGCGCTCAGCAATCCGGCGATCGCATCCAGTTCGCGCTGAAAGTCCCCGGGCAGTTCGCAGAAGGATTTGGCGGGGACGGGTCCCGCGTCCGCCAGTCTGGCAAGGATGGCCTCCCGCAGTTCCCTGATGCCTCCGCTCCGGCTGGCCGTCATGGGGATGACGGGGATTCCCAGCTGCCTGCTCAGCGCTGCGACGTCAATCTCGTGCCCGTTTTCCTGCGCCACATCGATCATGTTGAGGGCTGCGATGGCAGGTATCCCGAGTTCGATGACCTGGGTGGCGTAGTAGAGGTTGCGTTGAAGATTCGAGGCGTCGATCACGATCACCACGAGCGAGGGTGCTGGAACCTCCTTCAAGCGATGCATCAGCACATCGCGCGAGACCTGTTCGTCGAGCGATTGTGGACTGAGGCTGTAGGTTCCGGGAAGATCGATCACCCGGATATCGCTTCCCGCGGCGTGACTGAGCCTGCCCTCTTTGCGTTCCACCGTGACCCCGGCGTAATTGCCCACCTTGGCGCGCAGACCGGTCAGGGCATTGAAGATCGTGGTCTTGCCGCAGTTTGGGTTGCCGGTCAGGGCGATGTACGGCACGGCTCCCTTGCTCGATGCGCGGGAGGAACCCGGGGGTGGCGGCGTGGGCGCGGCGGCAGTCACTGCGGAATCAGGCGGTCGCGCTCACCAGGATCTGTTCGGCCTCGTGTCGCCGGAGGGAAAGATTATAACCGCGGATCTTGATCTCCACCGGGTCGCCGAGCGGAGCGAACCTGACCAGTTCGACGGGTGTTCCCACCAGCAGTCCCATTTCCATGAGACGCGACTGGGACGAGGACGGCACTTTGATTTCCGCCACGGTGGCGGTGCTGCCCAGGGAAAGTTCGGTGAGGGGACGAAGGACGGATGGCATCAGGTGCTCCTTTCAGGAGCTGCCCTTCAGCGGCTCCACAATAATGGTTTCGGCCAGTTTATGACTGATCCCGAGCCTCGCGTTGCAAACCTGGCAGATGTAATTCGAGTGCCGGCTGACCAGTTTGATCTTCTGCTCCTCGCAGAACCCCATCTCCCGGAGGCGATCACTTACCTCAGGCGCGGCGACCAGCCCCTTGATGCACACAGTGTCGCCCGCTGCCACCTGGCTGAGTGGACACTCGGTTGCATGGGTGCAGCTTCCGTGAAGAACATTAATGCCCTTGTTAGACATTTGCTTGTTCGACGGTAGGCCGTGAAGGGCCGGGTGGCAAGCCGGGATGGGGCCGGGAGGTCCGGTCAGGCCGCGAGTCGGTGCGCCAGGCGCGACTTTCGCCGGTTCACCGTGGCTCGCTGCAGCGTGCCGTTCTTCACGGCCTTGTCCAGCGCGGAGTGGACGGTGCGCAGGGCTGCAGCGGCTTCCTCTTTGTTCCCGGTGCTCAGGGTGGTTTCAAACCCCCGCTCCAGCTTGCGCAACCGGGACTTGATGCTGCGATTGTGAAGTCGCTTCTTTTCGTTGGCGCGCACGCGCCGTTCGGCTGATTTGGTATTCGGCATATCTCGAGTTTAAACCTACGTCAAAGAGGCGAAACACTAGCCAAACGAGGCCTTTTGTCAACGGATAACCATGGTCCGCAGTCAGGTCAATGCAGCCGTCACAATGCGCTGGGCTTCCTCGATGATCTGGTCGAGGTGCGCGGCGTCCTTGAAGCTCTCCGCGTAAACCTTGTAAATGTTCTCCGTGCCCGATGGACGCGCGGCAAACCAGCCGTTCTCCGTGCAGACTTTGAGCCCGCCAATATCGGCATCATTGCCCGGGGCGCGCGTGAGCTTGGCGGTGATCGGCTCGCCCGCCAGGGATTGGGCGGTCACGGCTTCCGGGGTCAGCTTCTTGAAGGCCTTCTTTTGCTCGGGGGTCGCCGGCGCATCCACCCGCTTGTAGCTGGGGGCGCCAAACCGGGCGGTGAGGTCGGAGTAGTGCCGGCCGGGATCCTTGCCGGTCGTGGCGCAGATTTCCGCCGCCAACAGCCCGAGAATCAACCCGTCTTTGTCAGTGCTCCACACGCTGCCGTCGCGCCGCAGGAAGCTGGCCCCGGCGCTTTCCTCGCCCCCAAAGCACACTGTTCCGTCAAACAATCCCGGCGTGAACCATTTGAAGCCGACCGGCACCTCGGTGAGCTTGCGTCCCAGGCTGGCGACCACGCGGTCAATGATACTGCTGCTGACCAGGGTCTTGCCCACCGCCGAGGCCGGGTTCCACTGCGGCCGGTGGGTGAGGAGATAGTGGATGGCGACCGCCAGGTAGTGGTTCGGGTTCAACAACCCGGAGGAGGGAGTGACGATGCCGTGACGATCGGCATCCGGATCGTTGCCAAAGGCGATGCTGAACTTGTCCCTCAGATCAACCAGGCCGGCCATGGCCCAGGGGCTCGAGCAATCCATGCGGATCTTGCCATCGTGATCCACGGTCATGAAGCCGAAGCGGGGATCGATCTGTTTGTTCACGATGGTGAGCTCGAGACCGAAGCTTTCCTGGATGGGCTCCCAATAGGGCAGGGAGGCACCGCCCAAGGGATCGATCCCGATCCGCACGCCCGCTGCCTTGATGGCCTCCATGTCAATCACCTCTCCCAGCGTTTCCACATAGGGGGTGATGAAGTCGTGGGCATGGGTGGTGGTGGCTTTGATCGCGGATGCGTGGGGCGTCCGTTTGATGCCCTGATTTCCTGTGCGCAAGAGCTCGTTCGCCCGATTCTGCACCCAGCCCGTGATGTCCGTGTCCGCCGGGCCCCCATTCGGCGGGTTGTATTTGAAGCCGCCGTCCTGGGGCGGATTGTGGGAGGGCGTGATCACCACTCCATCTGCGAGGCCTTCCCGGCGACCGCGGTTGTGGGTGAGGATGGCGTGGGAGATCGAGGGTGTGGGGGTGAACCCATCGTTTTCCTGAATGAATGTCTCCACGCCGTTGGCCGCAAGGACCTCCAGGGCCGTGCGTTGGGCGGCGCCGGACACGGCGTGGGAATCCTTGCCAATGAACAGCGGCCCGCTGATTCCCTCGCGCTTGCGGTGTTCGCAGATGGCCTGGGTGACGGCCAGGATATGCGTCTCGGTAAAGGTGCCGTTGAGCGGCGTGCCCCGGTGTCCGCTGGTGCCAAAGCTGACCAGTTGGTTGGGGTCGGCCACGTCAGGTTGCCGGTGCAGATAATCCTGCTCGAGCCGGGCGACGTCGATCAGGAGTTCTTTAGGAGCCGGTTTTCCAGCCAGGGGACTTGCAGCCATGCGCCAAGCCAAACAGGTGTGAAATGGCCTGTAAAGCCGAAGTTCGGCGGACGGATCACGGTTTCAGCGTGACCACTGCCGCCTTGCTGAGGTTGCCGGATCGGTCCACTGCACGGAGCGCGATGGCATCGGGCTTCCCGCTCTGGAACGTGTATTCACGGGTGTTTGCGGGGAGAAAAACCGTCTTCCACGTGGCATTGGTCCTCGACTGCAACACCCAGCGCCAGGTGTTTTCACCGTCGCCGGGTGTCCAGGTGGCTTGGAATTCGTTGACACAGCTCAGGCGGGGTTGGGGTGGGGGAGTGGGGTCGAGCCAGGGGCTGGCGGGAGTCAGGGCGGGCTCGGCATAAGCCCCTGTTTTTAGTTGTCTGCCCAATGACGGGTTGCTCTGAAGCTCACCGATGTTGTAATGCACCTCGCCGTCCAGTCCGAACTGGCGGGTGAGCCGGATTTGGTTGAGGAGTTCGCTTTCGGTCCAGGCGTCACCAACCTTGCCAGTGTTCAGTCCCGCCCAGAGGTGGCGTTTCATGATGTTTTGATCCTCCCACCATTCCAGGAGGACAGGAAAGCTCTGGCCCGGCGAATCAATGCTCCAATAAAGCTGAGGCACCAGGTAGTCCACCCAGCCGCTGCGCAACCATTTGCGTGCGTCGGCGTAAAGCGTTCCGTACGCATCAAGGCCCACGACAGGTTTCGGGTTGCCTGGACGCCAGATGCCGAAGGGACTGATGCCAAATTGAACCCAGGGCTTGGTTTCGTGAACGGACTGTTGCACGCGCTGAACAAAGCGGTCCACATTCTGCCGGCGCCAGTCATCCCGGGCCATTCCCTGCCCGTACTTCTTCCAAACCGCATTGTCGGGGAAGGAGAGATGCCCGCCCCGCGAATCCTTCTCCGGATAGGGGTAAAAATAATCGTCGAAATGAACGCCATCAATGTCGTATCGCCGCACGACGTCGAGAATGACCTTCAGCGAATGCTCGCGTGCGGCGGGTTCGCCCGGATCCAGCCAAAGATAGCCGCCATAACGACGAACCAAGTCGGGGCGCAGCTTGCTGATGTGGGTCGGGGGGATCGGCGACTTCGACGAGTGGTGCAAGGCCCGAAAGGGATTAAACCATGCATGCAATTCCAGTCCCCGCCGATGGGCGGCGTCGACGGCAAACTGGAGCGGATCGAAGGTCGGATCCGCGACCTTTCCCATGGTTCCTGAGAGATACTCGGACCAGGGCTCGAGATCGGATCGGTAGAGAGCATCGCAGGCGGGACGGACCTGCAGCAGCACTGCGTTGAGATTGAGGTGTTGGGCCGTGTTCAGGATGGCGAGCAACTCCGCGCGCTGTTCCGGCACGCTAAGACCGGGTTTGGAGGGCCAATTAATGTTGGCCACCGTGGCCACCCATGCCCCGCGAAACTCGCGCCGGGGTTCGGGAGGATTTGGCACCGGGCCCTCCTGGGCCTGGACGTGGCCGGCTAGCAGCAGGGCAGAAAGGCTGAAGGTTGTGAGTCGGTTCACCTTATTCCCGAGGATGATAACGTCGCTGGCCGGGGTCGCAACCCCGGAACCGCGGCAAATGGCCGCTCGCGCTTCGTGCCGCAACGGTTTAGGTTATGGAATGACTCCTGTTCTCCTGAAGGAGAACGGCGGATGTATGAAGACACTTTCTTTCATGGTTTTGCTCGGGCTCCTGGCTGGCCAGACCGGCTGTTCATCCCTGTTCCACGATCCTTTGAAGGATGCCTATGTTTCCGGGCAGATCTCCCGGGAGGAATTCAAGCAGCAATCGGAAGTGATCGAGCAGGATCTCGCACGCACTTCACCCGCCTTCTGGGAGCGTGACCATGCGGCCGAAGTGAACCGCACCGAGCTCACCCCCCAATAACACGGTCGCCCCCGGACATGGAACCCGCCGCTTCTCACCTGGCCTGAAAGACCAGGGCGCAGCCCCAGGCGACAATCACCAGCAGGCAGTATATCAATCCGGCAACCAGGTTTAGTCTTGCCTGTCGAATCCGGGTGAGCGGCAACGCGGCCAGGGGCAATCCCAGGAGCAGGCCGAACAGGAAACCTCCGGCATGGGCCGCAACATCGCTCGTGGGTGATACGCCAACGAGCACGAACAACAGCATGCCTCCCACAATCGCTTCCAAAACAAGTCGGGGAGGATGTTTGCGCTGCCAGTAATGCACTGCCGCCGCGGCGGCAATCAATCCCAGGGCGGCCATCACAACTCCTGAAGCGCCCAAGGCCCCGGACTTGTCCTCGCGCCACAGCAAGGGAACGAGATTGGCCCCGATGCCTGCCAGCGTAGCCACCAGGAGGGTGAGGCCGGAGCCGAAGCGGCCCATGGCGGTCCCCATCAGCAATACCCCGAACACGACATTCATGGCCAGATGGCCGGGATCCGCATGCAGCATGGTCGCGGTGAGGGGACGCCACCATTCGCCGGATCGGGCCAGCCCCGCAGTGCACATGCCCGCGGCGGTCAGCGGGGAGTCCGGTCGGCTCTGAAGCCAGTAGGTGGTGGCGATGATCGCCACCCAGGCCAGCACCGTCCAGTCGAACGCCAGTCCCGGCCAGGGCAGCTGCTGGCGAAAGGGCCACGCGCGATTCTCCTTTTCGTAAAGGCGCAGTGTTTCCAGGACGGTTTTCATCTTGTCCGCGGCCACGAGGATCTGCCATCGGCGACTTTCCGGGTCGTGCATCAGGGTGGACTCGATGCCTTGGCTCAACAACACCAGGCTCCAGTCCATCGCCTGGCTTCGGCTGGCCGTGGGGATGCAGGCGGGGGCGGTGCGATCTGACGTGTCGATCCCGAACATCTTGAACGGACTCTAATCCAGCTTCCCCTCGGTGTCGTGGTGATTCATCGACACCGGGGTTTCGCTGAAGACACACTCCAGCTCCAGCGCCTGCGCGAGTCGCTGCAGGTATTCCGGACGAGGGATCTCCCTGCCGCCCAGCTGGCGGGTGACCGGGGTGAGCATCTGAACGTCGAACAGGACGAAACCACGGGATTTCAGATGTTCCACAAGGCGAACCACAGCCAGTTTGGAGGCGTTGCTGACCCGATGAAACATGGATTCGCCGGCAAACAAACCGCCCTGGCTGACGCCATAGATGCCGCCCACCAATTCATCGTTCCGCCAGATCTCCAGGCTGTGGGCGTGGCCCGAGCGATGTAAATCGGCGTAGGCGGAGATGAATTCCGGTGTGATCCAGGTAATCTCCCGGCCGGGAGCCGGGCGGGCGCAGGCCCTCAGGACCTCCCCAAACGCGCGATCTACCGAGACCGTGAACTCGGGGCAACGCAGCACGCGCCGCAGGCTTCGGGGAACATGCAACTGGTCGAGCTCGATGATGCCGCGCGGATCCGGCGACCACCAGGTGATCGGATTCACGCTCCAGGGGAAAATGCCCCGGCGATACGCCTGCACCAGTCTCGAGGTGGAAAAATCCCCGCCTACGGCGACCAATCCATCCTGGTCCGCCAGATGCACTTCCGGGAACATGGGCCGTTCAGTCCGCATCGCCTTTCGCCAGCCGCAGGAGCTCCATCTGAAACATCCCGGCGGCTTCCATGTGCAAGAAGGCCGTGGGATCCTTGCGCAGCAGCGCGAGGGGATCATGCACGTCGTCGGGGCAGCCGAGTTGAATCCAGTGACCCACGCGCACATCATTCAGCACCTGCAACAGCCAGTTGAAATCCTTTCGTGCGAGGCTGAAGTGCCATTCGCCCCCCGCCGCTTTCAGTCGTGAGCCGCCATTGAGCCAGCGGCGGATTTTGGCTGAATTGCCTTTCCGATGCTCGGCGAGAGCCTGGTGAAGCATATGCTCGTCCCCGGGATCCAGGTGGTCGGCGGACCCGCGACTCAAGGGCTGCCGGGCATCGGGTACTGCGGGGTAGGACCGGAGCACACCGAGGAAAAAGACCCGCTCCTTTTCATTCAGGGCGAAAACTCTTGAGGTTGGGGTGGTGCTGACGAGTCTCATTCATCCCGCTCCAGCGAGGCGTGCAGGGTGAACTTCTGGAGTTCGTGCACGTAGAACTCCGCCCGCTCCAGACTTTCACGAGCCAGCACGCTCCGGCCCTGTTCATGAACCTCCAGCATGTGAAGCTCCGCCTTCTCGCGGTTCCAGCCGAAGACGGTCTGGAACACATGCGTCACGTAATCCATGAAGTTCACCGGGTCATTCCAGCACACCACCAGATAACCCGGCTCAAGTGCGTCCTTGGATCGCGATTCCTGATCCGGTATGATCTCGGGAACTGTCAAAGGTGAAGCGGTTTGCGCCATTGGAGTAGGCTAATAGCAGTCGCCGGGACTGTCGAGCCGCTCCCGCCAGATTCAAACTGAACACTTTTCACTGTAATCCATCTAACTTATGGTATTTTGGTCACGCCGGAAGCACTTGAAGCAGATCATGAGAACATACATTGGGAGATTGGTTGCGCCGCTGGCCCTGGTCCTCGCCGGGTTGGTATCGGGGCGCGCGGACATCACGTACACCCGACCGGGTCCGGTGCTGCCCGGTCCGGACGACGGGAAGATCGCCTACGTCACCGCGCAATTGCTGGAGCAGAACCACTACCGGCAGATGAGGTTCGACGACCAGGTCTCGAGCAATTTTTTCAATCTGTACCTCACCACGCTGGATCCCCAGCATCTGCACTTTCTCCAAAGCGATGTGGAGGAGTTCAAGGCGTTTGAAACCACGCTGGACGACCTGACCGCAAATCGGAACGCCGGTCCCGGGTTCGACATCTTCCAGCGCTTCTTCGAGCGTTTCGAGCAGAGGACCCGGTATGCCCAGGGGCTCCTCAAGACGGAAACCTTCAAGTTCGATGACAC
>JALOTU010000195.1 GCA_025457725.1 Verrucomicrobiota bacterium | reverse complement strand
TCCAGCTTGTCGCTGCCACTGAAGCGGGAATGCAACAGCACGGGTTGCGGATGCCAGGAGTGACCCTTGAGCGCGCACGGCGTGGAGTGATCCCCCGTGATGGCCAGTACATCCGGCCGCCGTTGCAAAAGAATCGGCAATGCCGCGTCGAGTTCCTCCACATACCGGCGCTTTGCCTCAAAGTCGCCATCCTCCCCGGCCTTGTCGGTGTATTTGAAATGGATGAAGAAGTAATCGTAGTTGTCGTACTCGGCCAGGTAGCGCTCGAACTGTTCGCGGATGGTTTGCGGACCTTCGATCTTGTTCATGCCGACCAGTTGGGCCAGTCCCTTGTACATGGGATAAACAGCCAGGCAGGCGGGTTTGAGCTTGTAGCGGTCCTGGAACACCGGGATGTCGGGCTGATGGGCAATCCCGCGCATCAGAAACCCGTTGGCGGGCTTTTCCTTGGCGATGATGGGAAGGGCCATCTTGTAGAAATCCGCGATCAACCGGGCCATCTTCTTCTGCTTGGCGCTCTTGGGGTTGCGCGGCTTCACTCCGGGAATGGGCAATCCTTCCCGGTTCGGATCCGCATCCGTCAACGGCCCCTCCAGCCCCTTGCCTCGGAAGACCACCACGAAGCGATGTTCCTTGCCCGGCCGAATGATCACCTGCGTGTCGCCCATCTTCTTGATCTTTGCGGACAACATCGCGCACAGCCGCTCGCAGGTTTCCGTTGGAATGCGTCCGGCACGGCGGTCGGTGACAATCCCCTTCGGATTGAGGGTCGCGAAATTCGCGCGCGCACAAACATCCCCGGCTTTGAGCTCCACGCCCAGTCCCAGCGCCTCAATGACGCCGCGACCGACCTGATACTCCAGGGGATCATAACCGAACAGGCCCAGGTGCCCGGGGCCGCTGCCGGGCGTGATGCCGGGCGCCACGGGAATCATCCGTCCCTGGGCGCATCCGTCCGCCACCAGCCGGTCGAGATTCGGCGTGGCGGCCGCTTCCAGCGGGGTGCGGTAACCTTGTTCGCGCGTGGCGATGTCGCCAAGTCCGTCCAGTACCAGCAGGACCAGCTTGGCCCCGGTGTTCAGTGTGAGTTCAGAATAAAGGTCGTCGAGCTTCATGTTCATGGGATTCAGAGGCCGGGCGAAGGCGGTCCATCCACCTTTCACGGGCTCAAGGATGATGCAACACTCCACAGGACCGTCAACGGCATTGTTCGGGTGGTTGTCGAGCAGGGTGATTGCACACGAGTGAGGTGGGGACGGCCTGCGCGCCGTCTTCGCGCCGTAGCAGGCGCGAAACGAACCACGGGAAAGGTGCGATGTCTGGTGTTCGTTCCAACCGCTCGACGCGGTCAGGGCCGGCGCAGCGCGCCCAGCCCCACCTCAAGTAACCTCAGCCGCTCTTCATCACGCCCATCGGGCAGTTCGGATTCGTCACTCGACAACAACCTGCGTTCAACGGAAGACTTCGCCTGTGCCGCGTCTTGAACTGCAAGGTTTGCACAAACACTTCACCGCTCCCGGCGGGGAACGCGTTCGCGCCATTCACGACCTCTCCCTCATCGTCTACCCCGGGGAGTTCGTCTGCATCGTGGGCCCTTCGGCGTGCGGCAAGACCACGATGTTGCGGCTCATCGCCGGGTTGGAGGTTCCGGACGACGGTCAGATCCGGATGGATGGCCGGAATGTCCAAGGCCTGCCGGCCCGCGATCGCCGGGTGGCGATGGTCTTCCAGTCGCTGGCCCTCTATCCGCATCTGACGGTCGCGCAGAACATCGGGCTCGGCCTTCGCCTGCGAAAGCGGCCGCAGGACGAGATCCGGCAGCGCACCGACGCGATTTCCCGACGTCTGGATATCGGCAACTGCCTGAGCCGGCGACCGTTCGAACTTTCCGGGGGACAGCGGCAACGTGTCGCCCTGGCCCGGGCGCTGGTGCGGAAACCGGATCTGCTGCTGCTGGATGAACCGCTGAGTCATCTCGATGGACCGTTGCGTCGGCAGTTGTGTCGTGAACTGAAAGCCCTCCATGCCGAGTTCAATCTCACCACGTTGCTCGTGACCCATGATCTTGCGGAGGCGGAAGCGCTCGGCGAGCGGATGGCCGTGATGCAGGAGGGCCGCGTGGTGCAGGTGGGGTCGGCACAGGAACTCCGCACCGCACCGGCCAGCCCCTTTGTGACAGAGTTTATTCAACCGGGATTGATCTGAAAGCTGTCCGAGGGTTTGCTCGCCTTGCGGTGCGGGCCGCAGCTATGCTCGCGGGCATGGAACGGATGGAACTCCGCGAATCTCACCTGGCGCGTCACGCCGTGTTCATGGAGGTGAACGGGGCGGAAGTGGTGCGCAACCACGGCGATCCATATGCCGAGCACGCCGCGCTTCATAACACGGCAGGGGTGCTGGACTTGAGCTTCCGGGGCCGACTGTGCCTCACGGGAGACGATCGGGTCCGCTTCCTCAACGGCCAGGTGACGAACAACATCAAGGTCTTGTCCCCCGGACGGGGATGTTACGCCGCGCTGACAACGGCCAAGGGGAAGATGGAAAGCGACCTGCACATCCATTGCCTCAAAGACGAGCTGTTGGTGGATTTTGAGCCGGGACTCGCGTCGCGGGTCATCGGACGACTGGAGAAGTACATTGTGGCCGATGACGTGGAGGTGGTGGATGTGAAGCCTCATTACGGACTGCTCAGTGTCCAGGGTCCACAATCGGTTGCCGTCCTCCAACAGCTCCAACGGGTGTCAGACCTGCCCCCAAACCCCTATGCGTCGGTCGTCATCGCCGATCCCCGTTTCGGAGAGATCGTTCTGGTCAACCTGCCGCGGTTCGGCACCCAGGGATTCGATCTGTTTGTCCCCAACCCCGCAATGGGAGAGATGGCCGAGCGTCTGATCACCGCGGTCGAGAAAGCTGGCGGGCGGGCGTGCGGCTGGGAGGCCATGGAGATGCTGCGAATCGAGGCGGGTATTCCACGTTACGGCTGCGACATGGATGAATCCAACCTTCCGCTGGAGGCCGGACTGGAAGCGCGCGCCATCAGCTACTCCAAGGGCTGCTATATCGGGCAGGAAGTCATCAACCGCGTTCACAGCATCGGCCAGGTTTCCAGGGCGTTGCGCGGGTTGCACCTGGCCGGGGAGCATTCGTCGCTGCCTGCGCGCGGGGATAGGCTGTATCACGAAGGCCAGCCGGCCGGCTATGTGACCAGCGTGCTGGACTCCCCCCGATTCCATCGCCGCATCGCCCTCGGCTATGTGCGGCGCGAATGGAACCGGACCGGCGTCATGTTGTCGTTCTCACCAACGACCAGCGATCCGCAGGCTGTTGTCGTGGATCTGCCTTTTTCCATAACCTGACAATTCACGATACGGCTCCGGCAGCGATCGTTGCCCAAAGCAGCGGGCGTCCCGGGGCGTCGTGGCTTGCTGCGGTCCGGGGACGTCCCGCGCTCCGGGCGGTGGCGTTCCGGGATTGAATCGGATCCGCATTTGGATGAAAGTCAGCAGACATGTCGAAACTCAATCGGGGTCTTCCAACGTGAGCAGGATCATTGGCATCGACCTGGGCACCACCAACTCGCTGGTGGCGACAGTGGAGTCGGGCATTCCCATGGTCATCGCCGACGCTGAAGGGCGTCGGCTGACTCCCTCCCTGGTGCATTACCCGGGAGGAGAGACCGCGCCGGTGGTGGGGCATCCGGCCGCACGCCTGCGGGTATTGCACCCCCAGCATACGCTCAGCTCCGTCAAACGTTTCATGGGCCGACGCGGCACGGAGGTTGCCGAGGACGAGCGGCGTGTGGGTTACCGCGTCAATGCGCGGGGGAACGCACCGGTGACCTTTCAGCTGCACGACCGCGAATGGAGCCCGGAGGAGGTTTCCGCCGAGGTGCTGCGCAAGTTGAAACTGGATGCGGAGGCTTTCCTGGGCGAACCGGCCACGCGTGCGGTCATCACCGTGCCGGCCTACTTCAACGATGCCCAGCGCACCGCCACCAAGCGCGCGGGCGAACTGGCCGGGCTGACCGTGGAACGCATTCTCAATGAACCGACCGCCGCCGCCCTGGCTTATGGGCTGAATCGGTTGCGGGAACAATCCAGGATCGCCGTGTATGATCTGGGCGGGGGCACCTTTGATCTGTCCATCCTGGAATTGCATGAGGGTGTGTTCCGGGTGCTGGCCACCCACGGCAACACGCAATTGGGAGGGGAGGATCTGGATGCCCGGCTGGTTCGGTTTCTCGCGCAGCAAATCGAGGCCGCAGGCGGACCTTCACTGGGGGGCGGCGACCACCCCCGGCCGGACGCCGCCGCGGGACAACAGCCTGCCGGGAACGAGAACGCCCTATGTCTGGCCCGGGTGCGCGAGGCGGCGGAACAAGCCAAGATCCGGCTCAGCGAGGCGACCGAGACGGAGATTGCGCTGCCTTTCCTCACGCCCACGTTCAGCTTCAACTGTCAGCTCACCCGGAACGCCCTGGAGGAATTGACCCGCGAGATCATCGAACGAACCCGCATTCATTGTCTCCGCTCGCTGGCGGATGCCAAACTGGAATCGAAGGATCTGGATCAGGTGATCCTGGTCGGGGGCCAGACGCGCATGCCGCTGGTGCGGCAACTGGTTTCCGAATGGTTCGGGTGCGCTGAATTCGAGGAAACGCGCGGCGATCTGCGCCTGGGCGCCGCTCCTCATCGGGCCGACGGTCCCCTCCTGAATACCGGTGTGAATCCCGATGAAGCCATCGCCCTGGGCGCCGCCATTCAGGGAGCGATCCTCAGCGGCGAATTCAAGGACCTGCTGCTACTGGATGTCACGCCCCTGTCCCTGGGCCTCGAGACCTTCGGCGGTTTGATGAATGTGATCATCCCCCGCAACACCACCATCCCGGTCAAGGCCGGCGAGATGTTCACCACCGCCGTGGATCACCAGCGCGAGATGCTCATCCAGGTGCTGCAGGGTGAACGCGAACGCGCCCGGGACAACTGGAGCCTCGGCCAGTTCACCCTGGAATTCGAACCCGCCCCCCGCGGCGTCCCCCGGGTGGGCGTCCAGTTCGAGATCGACGCCAGCGGCATCCTGCAGGTGCTGGCGCGTGACACGAAAAGCGGGCGCGAGAAGATCGTCAAGCTCCAGTCAGCGGTGGATGTGGATGACGAGGATGTGCAGCGCATGGTGGAGGAATCCGTGGACCACGCCTTCGAGGACCTCGCCGCCCGGCGCTGGGTCGAGTCCCGGTTGAAGGCGAATGAACTGCTGTCCGCAACCCGCAAGGGGGTGGAGGATTGCGCGGGCGAATTGGAGGCCGATTACCTGGAGAAACTGCAGTCAGCGGTGGCCGGGGTCGAGGCGGTGCTTGCC
>JALOTU010000194.1 GCA_025457725.1 Verrucomicrobiota bacterium | reverse complement strand
TTGTCCCAGCGGAACTCGAGACGGCTGATCACGTTTTGCCACAGGTCATACTGGGCGGTGACGGTTGCTTCCCAGTTGTTGGATGGCGCATCGTCGTTGCTGAGGTCAGCATAGCCGGTATTAAGCCTCTGATACTCACCACGCGTATGGAAGCTGAGCTTCTCAGTCGCCTGGTAGGAGGCATAAAGACCGCCGACCCAGGTTGAGCCGGAAGCGGCGCCGGACGTATTGGCGGTGTTCCGGTAGTCCAGGTAATCAAAGGCGCCACCAACGCTCAGACCTTCCACCCCGGTTGCCAGGGTCAGGCCGGCATACCAGCTGGTGGTGTTGCCTCCTGTTGCACCGGGAGTCGCATTGCCGGTGATGCTACCCGTTCCCACGCGACCATAAACCACGCCGCCGTACAAAGTTGAGCCGGCGAGGGCACCCATGTCTTCGGGGGCGGTAACGGCCGAGACAATATCGTTGATGCGATAGCTGCTCAGCAGGCCGGTATGCTGGGTGGGTTCAATCGCCCAGCCCAAGGAACGGGTGAAGTTCGGGTTGGCGTTAAAGTTGTAAGCCTCGTAACCGATGATGGTGTCGAAGACGCCCATCTTGAATTCGAGACCGTTGCCGACGGGAGCCCGCAGGTTGACGTAAGCCTGCTTGATGGCGAAGTCGGAACCCGTGTCATAGGAAAAGTCGCCATTGGCTGCCGCCGTGTTGGCCAGCGAAGAGGTGCCGACATACTTTGCGTCCGGCCCGAACAGGAATTCGGCCTTGTAACCAGCCGCCCACTCGCTTTCGTCGAGGGGTTTCTCGATGGTCAGGTTGACGACATCGAGGTTGAATCCATTGGCTTGGCCGGCGCCCATGGGATTCGCCGCCGTCACACCCTGAACAGCCGTGTTAAAGTTGTAGCTGAATGATGTGCTGACGTAGCCTCCGATGGTGGTGCCGCTGGTTACAGCGTTCACCACGTTCATTTGTGATTCTTCAGCCTGGACGGCAGATGAGAGACTGATCGCTCCCACAGCGGCCAAACCGACTGTCCATTTATTTAACTTCATTTTATCGTTCCTCCGATGGTTTTTGGTTTTTTTCTGTGCTTTTTACAGAACAACACGAAACAAACACAGTTTGTTTCGCCGCCGAAATGGCGTTTCTGGCCGAATTCTGAGAAATCGCCCCCCAAATGCAACAAGTTTTTTTGCGTTGGGAACACATTGGGAAGAAGCATTCATTACTGGAGGTGCGGAAATGAGGGTTGATTTGGTGACTTTGGCTGGAATCGACTGGTTTTTGGAGATGTCGGGAAGGTGCCGCCAAGCCTTCGAGCCGCGAGGGAAACTTGCCGCCTGAGAGCTGGTTGAGGGGGGTAACACCTTCAAATCCAGCCGCAGACTGCGTTGGAGGTGGTGGAATGCCCCCTGCTCAGGGTAGCGCGGTAGAACGAAGCGCCCAAGTGCCTGAGAGTGAATCAGGCAGTTCTGGTAACACCAACTTAAGAGCAAACTATGCCATCATTTGCGTATGTAGCACGGGACACGGCTTCCGGTCGGGAAATTCGAAGTGTCGTGGAGGCCGGAAACGAGCAGGCCGCGGTGGCGGCTCTCCTCAAGCGGAACCTGCTGGTTGTCTCAATTCAGGAAAAGCTTTCCAAGAAAGGCAGGACCGCCGGCGGCAAAGTGGCCTTGCAGGACCTGGTCATCTTCACGCGCCAGCTGGCCACCATGATCGACGCCGGTTTGGCCATGGTGCAATCACTGCAAGCCCTTGCCGAACAGTCTCCCAACAAGGTCATGAAGGACGTCATCCGGGACGTTTGTTCCCGTGTGGAGTCCGGGGACAGTTTCTCCGAGGCCTTGCAAAAGCACCCCAAGGTCTTCACCAAGCTCTACGTCGCCATGGTGTCCGCGGGCGAAAAAGGCGGTTTGCTGGCGGAAATCCTGGCCCGCCTGGCAACTTACCTGGAAAACGCCGCCCGGCTGCGTCGCAAAGTGAAGTCGGCCATGATGTATCCGACCGTGGTCACCGTGGTGGCCATCCTCATCACCCTGTTCCTGTTGGTGAAAGTCATCCCCGTATTCGGCGAAATCTACTCCGGTTTTGGCGCCAAGCTGCCCGCCCCCACCCAATTCATGATCGGGCTCAGCGAGGTGGTCCAGAGCTATTTCCTGTTAATCCTCCTGGTCGGGGGGGCAAGCGTTTATGCCTGGTTCCATTTCATCAAGACCAAGAAGGGTCGCGCCTTTTGGGACGCGTATCGCATCAAGATGCCCATCTTTGGCGGGGTGGCCCATAAGATCTGTCTGGCCCGTTTCACCCGCACGCTGGCCTCGTTGATTCGCAGCGGCGTTCCCATCCTGGAGGTGCTCGGCATCGTCGCCCAGACGGTGGGCAATGTGGTGATGGAAAGGGCCATTCGCACCGCGACGGTGGACATCGAACGTGGCGAGGGCCTGGCGGCGGCGCTTTCCAAACACCCCGTTTTCCCCAGCATGATCATCCGCATGATCACGGCGGGCGAGCAAACCGGCAAAGTGGACAACATGCTGGAGCGCATCTCGGACTTCCTCGATGAGGAGATCGAAACCACCCTCTCGGGCCTGACCTCGATGATCGAGCCGATCCTGATCGTCTTCCTGGGGGTGGTCATCGGCAGCATGGTGATCTGTATGTTCCTGCCGATCTTCAAACTCAGCGAGATTGTGAGGTAGTGGTCTGGGACCGGGGCGGCCTTGCGCCGCCCCGGTCCGGACACCGCCCGCGCGCCCTCCAATCGCCTCTTGCCCACGCAGTCCCCCGGTCTTAGCCTGCACCCATGGCGAAGGTGGTTCTGGTAGATGACGAGTTGACCATGGTGCAGATGGTGGGTGACCTCCTGCGCAAGGAAGGTCACGAGGTCATCCCGTTCTCCAGCCTCGACGCGGCGCTGGAAGGCATCGCCGAACACTCCCCCGACCTGGTCATCACCGACCTCTATCTCGACAAATCCGGCGCCAAGGGGCTGGATGTCCTCAAGAAAGCGCGCAGCCTTTCACCTCCGCCCGTGGTCATCGTGGTCACGGGGTTTGGCACTTTGGATACGGCGATCGATGCGATGCGGGCCGGGGCGTTTGACTACCTGGAAAAGCCATTCAAGGTCGAGGACTTCAGGTTTACCATCCGTCGGGCCCTGTCGTTCGGGGAAGCGGTGAGCGAGACCACGTTTCTTCGCCGCCAGCTCAAGAAAAAGTATCAGTTCACCCGGATCATCGGAAATGCGGAGAAAATGCAGGCCGTGTTCAAGATGCTCGAGCGGGTGGCGGATACCGACAGCACCATTTTGATTCTGGGCGAGAGCGGTACGGGCAAGGAATTGGTGGCCAAGGCGTTGCACCAGAACAGTCGGCGGCAAAATGCCCCGTTCATCCCCATCAATTGCAGTGCGCTGCCGGAAAACCTCCTGGAGTCCGAGTTGTTCGGGCATTGCCGGGGGGCGTTTACCGGGGCGATCGCCGACAAGAAGGGGCTCTTTCAGGAGGCGGACGGCGGGACCATTTTCCTGGATGAGGTGGGATGCATGCCGCCTCTGCTTCAAAGCCGCCTGCTGCGGGTCCTGCAGGAGAGGGAAATACGCCGGGTGGGCGAGAACACCCCCATTCAGGTCAATGTCCGTGTCGTCGCCGCCACCAATGAACCGCTGGAAAACCGCATCAAGGACGGCGGCTTTCGCGAGGACCTCTACTACCGGCTCAACGTCATCCCCATTCAACTGCCCGGTTTGCGGGAGCGGAGTGAGGATCTGCCGTTGCTGGTCGCCCACTTCCTCCGTTCACGGCCCTCGGGAAGGACCGGACGGCCCCGCAGAGTCAGCAGCCGGGTCATGGAGATCCTGCGGGCGCACCATTGGCCGGGCAATGTGCGGGAGTTGGAAAATGCGATCGAACGGGCGGCAACGTTGTGCGAGGGGGATGTCATTCGCGCAAAGGATCTGCCGGCCTCCGTGCTGAAATCCTTTGGGGAGACCGCGGAGGCGGTGGACGACTCGGCCGAGGCAGACCTCCCCAAGCTCCAGGATTCTTCCCAGGCTCCCGCCAGTGCCCCCATGGGGGAATCCGGACGGGGTAACCCGGCCATCCCTGAAACGGTGGATGACGTCAAGCCGCTGCGGATCTTCTCACGGGAGCAGGAGGTCGCGTATATGAACCGTGTCATCGACCTGGTGGGCGGGGACAAGGAACAGGCGGCCATCCTGTTGGGCGTGAGCCTGGCCACCCTCTACCGCAAGCTGACCGAGGACGAAAAGGTGCAGTAGCGTCGCTGCGTTTCCCCGCGGGGTTTCCGACAGATTTTCTTCTTTCTTCCCCAACCGGTTCACTTAAGCTTTGCGGCTGGTTGCCGCCGCATTCGCGGCCATTTCATTAACAGAACAGAGACACACTTATGCCACTGACACACACACGGGATCTTTTCGCAAAAGCGCTCAAGGGGAAATATGCGTTGGGCGCATTCAACGTCAACAACATGGAACTCATCCAGGCCATTGTTGAGGCGTGCGAAGAGGAGAAAGCGCCCCTGATGCTTCAAATCTCCAAAGGTGCGCGCCAGTACGCCAATCCGGTCTATCTCAAGAAGCTCATCGAGGCCGCCGTCAGCCTTTCCAATATTCCGATTGCCATCCATCTCGACCATGGCGACACCTTCGATCTTTGCAAACAGTGCATCGACGAGGGATTCACCAGCGTCATGATCGATGCCAGCCATGAACCGTTTGAAAAAAACGCGGAGATCACCCGCCGGGTGGTCGAATACGCGCACAAACACAATTGTTCGGTGGAATCCGAGCTGGGACACCTGGTGGGTGCGCAGTTTGATGATGGGGAAGAAGGGGGGGCGCACTCGACCAGCGGCCACTATACTGAGCCGGACGAGGCGGTTAAGTTTGTCAAGGAAACCGGGTGTGATTCGCTCGCCGTGGCCATCGGCAACTCTCACGGGGCCTACAAGTTCAAAGGCACACAGCATCTGGACCTCGAGCGCCTGAAACTGATCAAAAAAGCGCTGATGGACGCGGGCATGGGGGATTATCCCCTGGTGCTCCATGGGGCATCCAGTGTCCCGCAGGATCTGGTGGCGGAGGTGAATAAGTATGGAGGAGCCATGCCTGACGCCCAAGGGGTCCCCGAAGCGGATATCGAAGTGGCCCGTCGGACCGGCTGTACCAAGGTGAATATTGACACTGATTTGCGAATCGCCATGACTGCCGGCATCCGCAAGGTTTTCGCTGAGAATCCAAAGGAATTTGATCCTCGCAAGTATCTGGGCCCCGCCCGAACCGCCGTGAAGGAACTCGTTCGCCACAAAGTGCGGGATGTGCTCTGCTGCGCCGGTCACGCCTTCGATTAAAACGAACTCGATCTAATCGCTCCCATCTGAACCCCACCGCGTGGACTGCGGTGGGGTTTGCGCGTACATTTCAAATCCTGAAAGCGACTTACTGACACATACAATGACAACCTTCCGACATGAGTAAGGGCCAATATGGCTCATTTCGGATGGGTAATTCTAGGCGTTATTAATTGGTATATAATTTATGTACAATAGCTTATAGATAATCTAGTTGCATGGCATTTTAGAAGCTGAACAGTGTGGCAGAGTTAAAACAACCAACAAGAAAGGACATACAACATGAAACTAACACGATGGCAAAGCCCAGTGGCAGCTAATTGGACCGGTATAAGTCGGTTGAGCGATTTGAGGGACGAAATCGACCGGCTCTTCGATGTTCCATTGGCGGGACTGACACAGACCTCGCCTTGGATGAGTGGCTGGACTCCGGCGCTGG
>JALOTU010000193.1 GCA_025457725.1 Verrucomicrobiota bacterium | reverse complement strand
GGAGGACCCCGCGAACACCCTCAGGCCGGGCTGGGCCTTTTCCAGGGCCAAGATCGGCCGCGGAACCACGCCCCGGGTGACCGCGATGTTGTCCACGTAGAAGTTCACCGGGCCGTTCAGATCGGCGCTGTAATGCTTGAAAAACAGACTGTAGCTGCTGGCCCAGTCCGCGTTCGCCCCGATCGGAATGTTGAAGTGCACCCAGTTGGTTTGAGAGTGCGGAATGGTCGCCGTGCCGTAGGTGTATTGGTTGAAGCTGTTAGTGTTGCCCCGGGTGCCAATCTCGATCCCCGGCCAGTTGCCGCTGTTGGTGACATATGCGGAGGCCGGATCGAAGCGCAGGTCGAAGGAAATGTTGGTGACCACATAATCGGTCATGGTATTGCCCCAGCAGGGCATTCCATTGGTGCCGAAGAAGAGCTCGAGACCATTGTAGTCATTGTGGACGACGAATTGGGGCCCGCCACCGTAACCGTAACCGGCATCAGGAAAGAAGGCGTTGATCTTCATGGATCCGGAGTTTGCATCGCCACCGGCGTCGGACGGGTCCCACTCGGCCGCCGGCTCATCCGTGGCGTCGCCGAACCACACGCTCCAGGGGTAGAACTCGCCCGGGACGGAATTGGTCTCGTTGAAGGGATAAAGGACGACCACGTTGGTGTTGACCGTGGTGGCGGAGGACAGCACGACGTTGTTCATGTACCAGAACGCCGGGGCGCCGCCGCCGTTGTTAAAGGTGAAAATCAGCTCCACGTAGCCCGGGTTGGGGGTCAGGCTGGTAAACAGGCTGGAGTAATCCAAGGTCACGGTCTGGGATCGGGCCGGGCTGCCGGCATAGAAGAAGAACCTCGGTTTGGTCCCATCGTTGTCGTTGGTGCTCCCCGTGGAAGACCAGCGTCCGTCGAAGGCCTGGCTCGTAAAGCCGACTCCGGGCGCGTTGACCACAAATGATTCCAGTTGCGAGTAGCCGCCGTTGGTCCAGGCTGGCACCGAGAATGTGAAGGTCAGCCGGTTGTTGTTCGTGAAGTCATCCACGTAACCGTTGTTCTGCAGTTTGATGGACAGGCTTTGATTGTAACCCGCTTGGGTGATCTGGAGACTCTGGGCGTAACCACTGACGACTCCGGGCGCAAAACTGTACTTGTTCGTGTAGCTGACATCCGTGATGGACAGTTGGTTGCCCCAATCAATCCATCCGTCGCTGGAACTGGTCTGCCAGCTCCCGATCGTCGTTTGGGCCAGACCCGACCCGGGCAGCAGCAGCGCGAGCGCCGCCAGGGCTGCGGTTATGATGTGTTTGTTACGCATGTTCTTCATACTGTTCTCGGTTTGGGTTTTGGGTTGAGTTGAGTTGTGCGGGTGTTCGGCCAGCACGGGGTGCCCGCGCTGGCAGGGAAATCGGGGATTGGGTTTGTGTTGCGGTTGAGCATCTTTTCAGACTCTGGTTTCGGTCCGATGATGCTGTATTCATGGGCTGCTCGATGAACAGGCATAAGCGGTTTAATAGTAACTTGTATAGCTGCCATGCCAGCGCCACTTCATTTCCGAGGCGTTGCGCGTTTCCACATGGCCGTCGCCGAAGAGCAGATTCGAATTCGCCTGTTTGCCCCCCCCCGAGACATGTCCGGTGTTCGGGAACGCATCCACCACGCTGGTGCTCGTCTTGGGGCCGAAGGTGCGGTCCGACATGATAGGCACCATGTTGACCCCCCGATCCGTTGACTTCGAGGGCCATTGGTACTCTTCGTTCGCCCGGGGATCCGCCTTGTTCTGCGTGGCATTCCATATACGCGGCCACTGGGCGGTTGCGATGCGGGGAATCCAGACGGAGTGATAGATGACGGCGTAGTCCAGGGGATCAAGACGCACAGCCTCCTTCAAGTCTTCCAGATCCTCGATTGGACGGCCCAGCTTTGCGTCCTGTTCGGTGCGTTCCTGGGGGCGCACCGGGCAGAACCACATCGGCACACTCATGCCGTAGGGCGCCAGGTCATCGATCATCTTCAACCCCACATCCCAGGTGTTGTTGCCCGCGCTGCCGGATATCGGATAGGCGGGAAACCGCCCCTGGCGGTCATCCGTGGCATACAGGTTCATGGCAATCCCCCACTGTTTGTAGTTGGAGGTGCAGTTGATGACCTTGGCCTTGAACTTCGCCTTGGAAAGCGCGGGGAGAAGCATGGCTGCCAGGATGGCGATGATCGCAATGACGACGAGCAGTTCAATCAGGGTGAATGCTCTCAGGGGGGCAGATCTCATCGTGACGGTGATTGAGTTGGTCGCTGGTTTGTGCATCCGGACGTGTCTTCGGCAATCATTCGCCGCTGGATTCAGAGCTCATCGTAACTTCATTCCGGGGCTGATTTGTCGGTACGTTACACCGCGGGATCGATTAAATCCATAGGACGTACGTCCGATACCGGTCTCCCCCGTGGGGAATCGCCCCCCACGAGCGCTGAGCGGGGTGCCACGCATTTGCAGCATTGCCCGGCAAAACGGGCGTCGATTAGGATGCCTCGTCACATGTTTCCCGCCCGACGAAAGCGCAAACGGATGGCGACCGCGTGCCTGTACGCGTTGGTCCTGGCTTTCGAGCCGACCGCCACGAGCAGGGGCGCCGGATCGGGCGCGCCGGAGCCGGTAACGATCACCACCCTTCAGGACATGAGGCGATCCATCGAGACCCGGAAGATGACGCGGTGCGCTTTGGACCTGGAGGCGGTGGTTTGCGCGGTGGACACGGAAAGCGGCGCCCTGGCTTTGCAGGACGAAACCGGCACGGAAGTCTGCATGATGGAGCTGCGGGGCCGGACCATCTCTCCGGGCGCACGGATTCGCATCCGAACTCCGGAGTGCGAACTGATCCGGCGGAAGTGGTCGGTGGCCATTGCCCCCGCCCCCGTGGTGGACAATCGGGGGGTTCATTCCGCCCGGCGGATGTCCGGCCGGATCGAGCTGGAGGCCGGCATGCACCCCTTCCGGCTCTTCTATTTCAATGCGCTGGCACCCGCCGTACTGGAAGTCAGTTACAGCGGCCCCGGCATCCCCCTGCAACCCATCCCGTCCTCCGCCCTGTTCCGGGAGCCGACCGGGGCGGGACCTTCTGCGAGCAACTTCGTGCAGGGGTTGCGCTACTCTTGCTACGAAGACACACCATCCACCATGGATGATCTGAGAAACATGGAACCGGTCGCATCCGGCGTGACCTCCAACGTGGATGTTTCGCTGCGCCGCCCCGAAGATTACGTGGCGATGCAGTTCCAAGGCTACCTGGAGATTCCCGCCTCCGGAGTCTACACGTTTTCGACGCTTTCCGACGACGGCAGCGAGCTCTTCGTGGGCGGATTTCATCCCACAATTGAAGTGGTGTCGACAGGGACCCCGCCCCCCGCCCGGGGCATTGCACCGGTGCAGCCACCTCCGGTCGGCAGCGCTGGGGAATGGGCGGTCGTGGAGGGACGGGTGAATTTTGTGGGTGAGGAACGCGAGGGCCTTGAGCTGGAGCTTCAGGAGGGAAATCTGGCGATCCGGCTGTGGCTTCCCAGTCGTGAGGGCGTTCCCGAACCCCTGTTGCTCCACGCACGGGTAAGAGCCACGGGGGTGTATCAGAGCATCGCCGGATTGGACGGGGAAAGCGCTTCCGGACTGCTCTCCGTTGTGGATCCTGCCAACCTGGAAGTCCTGGACATCGCCCCGGAGCAATGGGAGAAGCACCCGCCAACCAGCCTGGCGGACCTCGCATCGGCGGGAACGGGGCCCGGGCTGCCCGTGGCGCGGTTACAGGGTGAAGTGACCGGATTGGACGCCGGAGGGGGGTTCCTGCTGAGCGACCCATCCGGTCCCATCCGGGTGCAGCCAGCGAAGCCGGGCGGGGTCACGACCGGCCTGGTGGTGGAGGTGCTTGGTGGAGTGGTGCGCGACCGGGCCGGATGGCAAATAGGGCCGGCGTTCGTGCGGCGGTTCGAGGCGAGCCCATCGGTTCCGCCCACGCTGACCACCGCCGCTCAAGTGCAGCAACTGAGCGCCGACGAGGCCGCCCGGGAATACCCGGTCCGCGTGCGAGGGGTTGTCACCTGCCTGGTCGAATGGGGAGGAGGGGTCGTGCAGGACGACACGCGGGGCGTCTTCTTCGATTTCCGGGCCGCGGAGCAGGAGGGCATCGAGCCGCGCGATTATGTGGAGATCAAAGGGGTGACGGCGGTGGGGGATTTTGCCCCCATCATCATGGCTGAATCCGTCCGGGTGCTGGGGCGGGGGGAGGTTCCGGAACCGGTGCGGCCCAACTGGAATCAACTGATGAGCGGAAGCCTCGATTCGCAGTATGCGGAGGTGCGCGGCATCATTACCGCCGTGGAGGGGAACAAGGCGACCCTGCTGACCGACAGCGGGAAGATCGACATTCGCATCCACAACACCGGGGATGCGGTGTTGAAGCGGCTGCTCAACACCCTGGTGCGCATCCGCGGATGCTTGCTGGCGGAATGGGACGCGCAGACGCGCCAGGTGAAGGTGGGGGAAATGAGACTCAGAAACCCCTCGATCGAGGTGGATCGATTGCCGGAAGCCGATCCCTTTTCCGCGCCGGCCAAGACCATTTCCAACCTGCTGTTGTTCGACCTCCGCGCCAGCGGATTTCAACGGGTGAAGATTTCCGGGCAGATCGTTCACGCGCGTGGAGGCGAGTTTTTCCTGATGCAGGAGGGCAAGGGGCTGCGGTTCCGCCCGGTCAACGGGACCGAGTTGAGGGCGGGGGACCTGGTGGACGTCGTCGGCATCCCGGACTTGAGCGGCCCCTCGCCGCAGCTGCACGAGGCGGTGGTGCGCAAGACCGGCGCGGCGGCGCTGCCTCCGCCGGTGGAGTGGCCCGACCCCGAGAATCCCGGGATGCCTTGGGATGCCATCCGCGTGCAGACGGAAGCCCGTTTGATCGGCATTCACCACGCCGGCCCGGACTGGGTGTTGGAATTGCAGACCGGCCTGCGCGCCTGCCGGGCCCTGGTCAAAACCTCCATGGATCTGGCCGCCGCCTTCCCCCTGGGAAGCCGCCTCCGGGTGTCGGGCGTCTATGCGGCGCTGGAGAGCGAACGCAGGGACGACCGCCCGGGTTTCGAGCTGCTGCTCAACTCCGACGCGGACATTCAGCTCCTGCAGCGTCCCCCCTGGTGGAACCTGCGACGGCTGCTGTTCATCGTGGCAACGCTGGTCCTCACTCTGACGGCCGCCGCGATCTGGATCAGCCAGCTTCGCCGCAAGGTGGAGCAACGAACCGCCCTGCTGGAACGGGAGCATGCCCGGAGGGAGCACGCCGAACGGCAACGCGCCGTGGAGTTTGAGCGATCCCGCATCGCACGCGACCTGCACGACGACCTCGGTTCAAGCCTGACCGAG
>JALOTU010000003.1 GCA_025457725.1 Verrucomicrobiota bacterium | reverse complement strand
CGCGTCGCAGAAGCGGTCGAGTTCACATTTCGATTCGCTTTCGGTCGGTTCGACCATGAGCGTGCCGGCGACGGGCCACGAGAGCGTCGGCGCGTGAAACCCGTAATCCATCAGCCGCTTCGCCACGTCCTCGGCGGTCGTGCCCTTGAACGCGCGCAGGTCGAGGATGCACTCGTGCGCGACGAGGCCGTTGCTGCGATAGAGCGTCGGGAAATGTCGCTCGAGCCGCTTGGAGATGTAGTTCGCGTTCAGGATGGCATACTGGGTCGCCTCGGTGAGGCCGCGCGCGCCCATCATGGCGATATACATCCATGAGATGGTGAGGATGCTCGCGCTGCCCCAGGGGGAGGCGCTGATTGCGCCAATTGCGGATTGCGGATTGCGGATTGCGGAATCGAGGGAGACAACGGAATGGCCCGGGAGGAATTGCACCAGATGCTTGGCGACGCCAATGGGTCCGACGCCGGGTCCGCCGCCGCCGTGCGGGATGCAGAAGGTCTTGTGCAGGTTCAAGTGGCAGACGTCCGCCCCGATGAAGCCGGGGGACGTGAGGCCGACCTGGGCGTTCATGTTGGCGCCGTCCATGTAAACCTGGCCGCCGGCGGCGTGGATGATGTCGCAGATTTCACGGATGGTCTCCTCGAACACGCCGTGCGTGCTGGGATAGGTGACCATGAGGCACGAGAGGTCCCCCTGGTGCGCGTCGGCTTTGGCCCGCAAGTCGGCGACATCAACGTTGCCGTTGGTGTCGCAGGCGACGGCGACGACCTTCATGCCGGCCATGACGGCGCTGGCGGGATTCGTGCCGTGGGCCGAGGTGGGGATGAGGCAGACATTGCGGTGCGCCGCGCCGCGCGATTCGTGATACGCGCGGATGACGAGCAGGCCGGCGTATTCGCCCTGGGATCCGGCGTTGGGCTGCAGCGAGATTCCTGCGAACCCGGTGATCTCGGCGAGCCACGTTTCCAGCTGCTGAAACAACGTCTGATAGCCGCGCGTCTGATCGACGGGCGCGAACGGATGAATCCTGGCAAACTCGGGCCACGAAACCGGAAACATCTCCGCCGCGGCGTTGAGCTTCATGGTGCAGGAGCCGAGCGGGATCATCGATGCGGTGAGCGAGAGGTCCCGCGATTCGAGCCGCTTGATGTAGCGCAGCATCTCGGTCTCGGAGTGGTAACGGTTGAAGACGGGATGCTGGAGGAAGGGCGAGGTGCGAGGCGCGAAGGACGAACCGGCGGAAGCGGAGCCGCTCTCGTCTGCCCGGGGCTGAAGCCCGGCGCGGATGAGACCTGAGGCGAGTTCGTCAACGGTGAAACCCGCAGGCTTGTCGCCATTAAAGATATGCCAGAGCTCGGCGATGTCGGCGGCACTTGTGGCCTCATCCAGCGAGATGCCGATGGTCGTGTCGTCGATGGAGCGAAGATTAATGCGATGCGCTTCGGCGATCTTCAGGATGTCGGCGGATTTCTTGTCGCCAAGATTGATCTTCAGCGTGTCGAAACGCGGCACGGTGGCGACGTGGCAGCCAAGCCGTTCGAGGCCGGCGGCCAGAACTTCGGTCAGCGTGTGAACGCGCCGGGCAATTCGCTGCAGTCCCTCCGCGCCATGGTAGCAGGCGTAGAGCGAGGCCATGTTGGCGAGGAGCGCCTGGGCCGTGCAGATGTTGCTGGTGGCTTTCTCGCGACGGATATGCTGCTCGCGCGTGCCCAGGGCCAGGCGGAGCGCGGGCTTGCCGCGGGCATCCCTGGAGACGCCGACGATACGACCCGGCAACTGGCGCTTGAATTCATCGCGGGTGGCGAAGAACGCGGCGTGCGGTCCGCCGTAGCCGAGCGGCACGCCGAAGCGTTGGGCGCTGCCGATCGCTATGTCCGCCCCGAATTCACCCGGCGGCTTGAGGAGGGTGAGCGCCAGCAGATCCGTGGCGACCGTGACCATCGCGCCCGCCGCGCGGGCTTTTTCGGTGAACGGCCCGAAGTCATGGATCGCGCCAAACGTGTCGGGATATTGGACGAGCGCGCCGAAGACCTGACCGTCGAACGCAAATGTCTCGTGATTGCCGACGACCACTTCAATCTTGAGCGCGTGGGCGCGGTTGCGGACGACTTCGATGGTTTGCGGATGGCAATTCTCCGAGATGAAAAACTTGTTCCGGCCATCCTTCAGCCGATGCGACATGGTCATCGCTTCCGCGGCGGCGGTGGCCTCGTCGAGCATCGAGGCGTTGGCAATGTCGAGAGCGGTCAGTTCGGCGGCCATCGTCTGAAAATTCAGGAGCGCTTCGAGGCGGCCCTGGGAGATCTCGGCCTGGTAGGGGGTGTACTGCGTGTACCACCCCGGATTCTCCAGCACATTGCGCTGAATCACCGGCGGCGTGAGGCAGTCGTAGTAACCCTGCCCGATAAACGACCGGAAGATCCGGTTTTGGGAGGCGATGCTCTTCAGGTCCCGCAGTGCCTCGGATTCGCTTCTGGGTTCAGGGAGATGGAGCGGCCGGCCCAGCCGGATGGGCTTCGGCACGGCGGCATCGGCCAGGGCCTCGATTGAAGTGCTGCCCACCAGCCTGAGCATTTCCGCGGTCTCAACGGTGTTGGGGCCGATGTGACGGCGAACAAATGGATCCGGGTGTGCGAGATCGTTCATGTGTGTGTTCACGATGCGGACCAGGGCGTCGGGCAGATTTCGCACAGGCCGCTCAGATGCGGGTTGAAAGTAGGGTGCGGCAGCTCCAAATCAAGCGAGAACAAACCGGCAGGGCAGCGGCGGGCGCGATTTTCCGCCCTGCCACCTTCTTGTAGCGCACGACGTAAGGAGTGCTTCGGACGCGAACATCGACTCCTCACGTCGTCGGCTACAACGCAGCGGCAAGGCGAGCGGTCGCCGAACCCCGCCACCTTCTTGTAGCGCACGACGTAAGGAGTGCTTCGGACGCGAACATCGACTCCTCACGTCGTCGGCTACAAGGCAGTGGCAAGGCGAGCGGTCGCCGAGCCCCGCCATCTTCTTGTAGCGCACGACGTAAGGAGTGCTTCGGACGCCTGCATCGGCTCCTCACGTCGTCGGCTGCGCAGATTTACTTTTCCGGCGGGTGGATGGCCGGCTCGCTGCGGCTGGCGGATTCGCATCACACCCGGCTGCAAGTGTCCATTCAATCCCTGCGCAATCCCTGCGCAGACGGGGGTGCAGATGGATGGTGATTCTTTTGAACCGCGGTGGTAGAGTCGAACATCGGGACCACCTGTGCCCGGCATCCATTCATGAACGCCGCACGATACCGAATCTTCCTGTGGGCCGGGATTGCCCTGATCCTGATGTGGGGAGGTGTGTTTGCGGGCTATCGCATTGCCGACGCGCTGCGGCCCACCCCGCAAAAGGTTGCGGCGTATGCGGCTTCTCTTGATCTGGGGTCGTTGTCCCCCGAAGCGAGGCGGGCCTCCTTGGAGAGGCTGGCGAAGCAGTTGAACGCGCTCGACTTCGAAGCGCGGCGCGAAGCGCGGCTGGGACGGATTTGGGACCGACTATTCGAGCAGATGACCGATGCCGAGAAGGCCTGGTTTGTGGAGCAGACGCTGCCCGCCGGAATCCGGCAGATGTTGGACGCCTTTGAGACGATGCCGGAGGACAAGCGGAGACGGGCGGTTGAGGATTCCGTCAAGCGGTTGCGGGAGGCGCGGGCGAACCTCAACCCGGGGGAGAGACCGCCCCCCACCAACGCGCCAGTCATCAGCGAGGAGATGCAGCGACAGATGGTCTCGCTGGGCATGAAAACCTTCTACAGCGAGAGTTCGGCGCAGACCAAGGCGGAACTGGCGCCGGTCCTCGAGGAGATGCAGCAATTGATGGAAAGCGGGCGTTTGCTGCGGGATCGGCGGAGGCGAGGAGAATGAAGCGCTTCCATTGCGGAATCTCGATTGCGGATTGCGGATTGATCGCCAGGCGCAATTTCAGTCCAACCGGCGGACGAGGACGCGCTGCCAAACGACGCTATGGACACGATGCGGTTCGCGCCTTCACTCTGATCGAACTGCTGGTGGTGATTGCCATCATCGGGCTCCTGGCAGCCTTGCTGTTGCCGGCGTTTGGTCGGGCCAAGGAGTCGGCCCGAGGCGTCGCGTGCATCGGCAACCTGCGCCAGGTGGGCCTGGCGTTGCAGATCCATGTGATGGAGCACAGGAATCGCATGCCTTTCATCCGCGATCGGATTCCCGGCGGGCCACTGACCAACGACTTTCCCAGCGTGGACAAGGTGTTGGGGCGGGAGCTGGGCAACCTCGATGTGTTGCGGTGCCCATCGGACCGGGCGGATTTGTTTGGACGCACCGGGTCCAGTTACTCGTGGAACAGCCTCCTGAATGGTCAGGACGCGAACCATTTGAAGATCCTGACCTTCGACTTCGCGCCGACCCAGGTGCCTGTGATGTATGACAAGGAGGCGTTTCACGCCGCGCGCGGGAAGGGGCGCGAGGTGAATTATCTTTATGCCGACGGCCACATCAGGAATCTGCTCGCGGTCGAGGGCAGTTTGAGCCCCCGGAAATGATCCAGCTGCACGCCATCTCCAAACGCTTCGGCGACCGGCTCGCCCTGGATCAGCTTTCCCTGGAGATTCCGTCCGGCGAGATCTTTGGCCTGCTCGGGCACAACGGGGCCGGCAAGAGCACGGCGATTGGGATCCTGCTGGGCCAGGTCTGGCCGACATCCGGCCATGCCGCCATCAACGGGTGTGACGTGCTGCGGGACCGGCGCGGCGCCCTGCAAGGCGTGGGCGCCATCTTTGAGACGCCGGTGTTCTACGATTACCTGAGCGGACAGCGAAACCTGGAGATTCTCAGCCACTATACCGGGCCCACGTCGCCGGATCGGATTCGCGAAGTTTTGGACTGGGTGGGGCTGTCATCGCGGGCGAAGTCCAGGGTCGGCACCTACTCCCATGGCATGCGCACGCGGTTGGCGCTCGCTCAGGCCCTTCTGCCCGATCCGCAGCTGTTGATCCTCGACGAGCCGGGGGATGGATTGGACCCGGAGGGGATCCATGAACTGCGCCAAATGATTCAACGACTCCATCGTGAACTGGGTCTCACCATTCTGCTGTCCTCGCACCTGCTCACCGAGGTGGAGCAGGTGTGCACGCGGATCGCCGTGCTGAAAGCCGGCCGGCTGGTGTTCACCGGTTCCGTCGCCAGCGCCACCCGGTATCAGGGCTGGCTGCGCTTGCGCACGGATGCCTTTGCGGAGGCCGTGGCGATGCTGGAGGGGCGCGGTTTGATTGCGGAGCATCGCAACGGCGATTCGGTCCGGTTGGGCGAAGGGGTCGGGTCGGACGCGGTCGTGCGGGCCCTGGTGGAGCAGGGCAGGGCGGTTTACGAGATCACGCACGAGGAACAGACGCTGGAGGATTTTTATCTGGCGGTGACGGGCGGCGAGACGAACCCGGCGCAACCGGGAACATCTGGGGGGCTGCAGAACGACGGAGAAGAAAGGCGCGCATGAGCCTCTTCTGGCACCAGCTGAGGAATGAGTTGTGGAAGCTGTTCGGGAAGAAGCGGACCTACATCGGGTTCGGCGCGTTTCTCGTGGCGCAGAACGCGATGCTGCTGGCCTTCCGCTTCTCCGACTGGCAGTCGGGCACGGTGAGGTTGCTGGAGGGGAATGGTTACCTGGCCGGGGATTACATCTCCGCGCTCACCGTGGCGGTGGTCATGCTGATTCCGCAGATCATTCTCCTCATGCCGCTCTACGCCTGCCTGGTGGGCGGGGACATGGTGGCCAAGGAGTCCGAGGACGGCACCTTGCGCATGATTCTCTGCCGGCCGATTTCACGAGCGCGTCTCCTGGCGGTGAAGTGGCTGGCCGGACTGGTCTTTTGCGTCATCCTGGTGGCGTCGTTGGGATTGATGGCGCTGGTGTTTGCGCGAATCTGGTTTCCGTGGGGAGGCATGTTTGTGTTCGTGCCGGGTCCGGTACGGGTGTTCGCCGTTCTGGGAGCGTGGGAGGGGCTGGGCTTGTTTGCCGTCTCGCATCTGATGCTGGCGGTGAATGCCTGCACGATGTTCGGCCTGGCGTTCATGTTTTCCTGTTTCAACATGAAACCCGCCGCGGCCACGATCCTCGCGCTGTCCCTCCTCCTGTTAAGCCTGGTGATGGAGGCCATGCCCTTCTTCGAGGAGTACCAGCAGCTTTGTCTCACGCACCACTTTCGGGGCTGGCTGCTGGTGTTCAATGAACCCTTGGATTGGCTGAGGATGCTGCAAATCCTGGCCGTGCTGGCGGGTGTGAACGTGACGGGATTCCTGATTGGGCTGGCGGGTTTCCACGCCCGGGACATCAAGTCTTGACCGATTCTGAGGGCATCAAGCGAAAAGATGCATGCCCTACAAGATATTGGCATCTGATCCGATTTCAGCCCCAACAGGTTGGGGTTGGAGGCTGTGGCCGGGCCAATTAGAGATTGTGTCGCGGACGCAAAAACCCTAGTCTTTTCCGTCCCTGGGATTCCCAGTTTCTGGCCGGGGTTTTTACCACATCATGTCACAAACCGACGCAGTTGGATTGACGCCTGAACCGGCGTTTTCGAGCCCCACCACTCAGACCTATGATGCCTCCAAATTGGGCAAGCTGGAGGGCTTGGAGGCGGTGCGCAAGAAGCCGGGGATGTATATCGGCGGCACGGACGAGCGCGCCCTGCACCATTGCGTTTCCGAGGTGCTGGATAACTCCGTGGACGAGCATCTGGCCGGGCACTGCGACCAGATCGAGGTCAACATTCATGTGGATGGCTCGATCTCGATTCGCGACAACGGTCGCGGCATCCCGGTGGACATGCATCCGCAATACAAGATTCCCGGTGTGGAGATGGTGTTGACCACCCTGCACTCGGGCGGCAAATACGGGCAGGGCGGCTACAAGTTCTCCGGCGGCACCCACGGCGTCGGTGCCAAATGTGTGAACGCGGTGTCGGAATGGTTCGAGGTGGACGTGTCCCGCGACGGGCTGCTGCATCACATGGAGTTCGCGCGCGGCAAGACCACCAAGAAGCTGGAGGTGATCGGCAAGTCCAGGGGGACCGGCACCAAGATCACCTTCATGCCCGACCCGGAGATCTTCAAGGAGACCACCGAGTTCAAGGCGGACAAGATCACGCAGCGGCTCAGGGAACTGGCCTTTCTGAACTCGGGGCTGGAGATCCTCTTCCATGACGAGCGGGCGGAGGCGGGGAAGCCGGATCGGTTCTTCTACAAGGACGGCATCGAGGAATTCGTCAAGCAGCTCAACCAGAGCCGCGAAACGCTGCATCCCCGACCCATCGCATTCCGTAAGGAGATCCGGACCCAGATTGATGACAAACCGATCGAGGTTCATGCGGATGTCGTGCTGCAGTACAACGACAGCTACAACGACCAGGTGTTGTGTTACACCAATACGGTGCACAATCCGGACGGAGGGGCGCATCTCTCCGGCTTTCGCAGCGCGCTGACCCGCGCCATCAACCAGTACGCCAAGTCGAACAACCTGCTCAAGGAGAAGGACCCGGCCATCACGGGGGATGACGTCCGGGAGGGCCTGACCGCCGTCATCTCGGTCAAGCACAGCGATCCCAAATTCGAATCGCAGACGAAGGTTAAGCTCATTTCCCCGGAAGTGGACGGGATCGTGGGTTCGATCTGTTACGAAGGACTGATGACGTTTTTCGACGCCAATCCCGGCGTGGCCAAGAAGATTATCGACAAGGGACTCAACGCCTCGCGGGCGCGCGAGGCGGCCCGCAAGGCCCGGGAGGCCGTCCGCAAGTCCGCGCTCACCGGCGGGGGATTGCCCGGCAAGCTGGCGGACTGCTCGGACCGCAATCCCGAGAACACCGAGCTCTATATCGTCGAGGGCGATTCGGCCGGCGGGTCGGCCAAGCAGGGGCGCGACCGGAAATTCCAGGCCATCCTCCCGATCCGCGGCAAGCTGATCAACGTCGAGAAGGCGCGGCTGGACAAGGTGCTGCAGAACAATGAAATCCGCACCATGATCACCGCCATCGGCACGGGCATCGGCGACGGCGAGGGCGAGGGGGCGTTCAACCTCGAGAAGCTGCGCTACCACAAGATCATCATCATGACGGATGCCGATGTGGACGGATCGCACATCCGCACGTTGCTGCTCACCTTCTTCTATCGCCAGATGCCGCAACTGGTGAAGCAGGGGTTTGTGTACATCGCGCAGCCGCCCCTCTACTCCATCACCCGCAAGAAGCGCACGGACTATGTGGATGATGACCTCCAACTGAACCGGATCCTGCTGCACATCGGAACCGAGGAGGTGAAGCTGAGGAACCTCGCGGACGAGCGTGAGTTCACCCCGAAGGAGCTGGAGGAAATCCTCGGCCTGCTGGAATCGCTCGACAAGCACGCTACCTACATCCGGCGCCAGGGCGGCAGCTTTGCCGATTACATCGAGCAGCAGGGCCCCAAGGGCGAGCTTCCCCAGTACATGGTCAAGGTGCGGGAGGGCAACGACGAGACCGTCCATTATTTTCTCACCAACCAGGCGCTGGAGGAATTCAAGGCGGCCAACGGCGACCTGTTTGGGCTCGACACGGAACTGGAACGGCGCAAGGACGGGCCCACGCGGCGGGCGGCGGTTTCCGATCTCCATCTGGAAAGCAAGGCGAGCGGGGATCTGTTGGCGAAGCTGGCGAAGAAGGGTCTGGCCGTGGAGCACTATGCCGCCCAGGACAAGCCCCTGTTCGAGTTGATTGAAGGGGAGGGGGAGAAGGCCACCATCAGCCCGCTGTTTTCCATTCCCGAGATTCTCGAGGGCGTCAAGGCGGTCGGCAAGAAGGGCATTCAGATGTATCGCTTCAAGGGCCTTGGGGAAATGGATGCCAAGGAACTGTTCGAGACCACCATGGATCCCGCGAAACGCAAGCTGCTGCGAATCGAGCTCACCGACGCGGTGGAAGCCGAGGAGATGTTCGTGCGTCTTATGGGCGATGAAGTGGAACCCCGGCGCCAGTTTATTGAGGATAATGCCTTGAACGTAAGGAATCTGGATGTCTAGCGGCGGGGCGGTCCATCGCCGCGAGATCCCGGCCCCCACCGGCCGCCGACTCCGGAATGCCATCATCCCGCCTTTGGGCGGCATGAAAGACCTGCCTGATCGCAACTGAATCTCACATGTCAGACGAAAACAACTCCAATCCGCCGCCTCCAACCCCGGGTTCCATCTACGCCGGCGGCGAGAAGATCAGCCCGATCAACGTGGCCGACGAGATCAAGGCTTCGTTCCTTGACTACTCCATGTCCGTGATCATTTCGCGCGCGCTGCCCGACGCGAGGGACGGTCTCAAGCCATCGCAGCGCCGGATCCTCTACGCCATGGAGCGGCTGTCGCTGTTCCCGGGCCGCAAGCACATGAAGTGCGCCAAGATCTGCGGCGACACTTCGGGCAACTACCATCCGCACGGGGAGGCGGTGATATATCCCACCCTCGTGCACATGGCCCAGCCGTGGGTGATGCGGGAGCGGCTGGTCCACGGCAAGGGCAACTTTGGCTCGGTGGAGGATGATCCGCCGGCCGCCATGCGGTATACCGAGGCGCGGTTGACGCATTTGGGCGCGCTGCTGATGTCCGACATGGAAAAGGACACGGTGGACTTCGTGCCCAATTACGACGAGCGTCTGACCGAGCCTTCCGTCTTTCCCGCGGCCTTCCCCAATCTGCTGGTGAACGGAGGGACGGGCATCGCGGTCGGCATGGCCACGAACATGCCCCCCCACAACCTGGGCGAGGTCATCGACGGCATCTGCGCGCAGATCGACAACCCCAAGATCACGATTCCCCAATTGATGCAGCACATCAAGGGGCCGGACTTTCCCACCGGCGGCATCATCTGCGGCGTGGAGGGCATCAAGGATTACTTCGAGACCGGCCGCGGCAGCGTCAAGCTGCGGGGCCGCATCGGAGTGGAGGAACTCAAGGGCAACCGGGAGCAGCTGGTCATCACCGAGATCCCGTTCAACGTCAACCGCGCGGCGCTGGAGCAGCGCATCGCCGCGCTGGTGAACGAGAAGATCATCACCGAGATCAGCGCCATGCGCAATGAGTCTGACGAGCATTGCCGGCTGGTCCTCGAGCTGAAGCGCGAGGGGGTGCCCAAGGTGGTCATCAACAACCTCTACAAGCACAGCCAGCTCGCGGTCAGCTTCAGCGTGAACAGCCTGGCGATTGACCATGGCCGGCCCAAGACGCTGAATCTCAAGGAGATTATCGCCTGCTATATCGAACACCGTCGCGAGGTGGTTCTGCGCCGCACGCGGTATGAATTGAGGAAGGCCGAGGAGCGGGCGGAACTGCTGGAAGGCTACCTCATTGCGCTGGCCAACCTGGACGAGTTCATCCACATCATCCGGTCCAGCAAGAATCGCGAGGAGGCCCGCGTGAAACTCCTGGCCTTCGAATGGTCCCGCACGCAGGTGGAAGCCTGGGGCATCCTCATCCGGGACGAGGCCCGCATCACCGCGGGGCGTTATGCCCTGACCGAGCGGCAGGTGGACGCCATCCTGGAACTGCGTCTCTACCAGTTGACCGGGTTGGAAATCGACAAGGTGGACCGCGAATACAAGGCCCTGCTGGAGACGATCAAGGACCTGCTGGACATTCTGGCCCGGGAATCGCGCGTGATGGGAATCATCAAACAGGAGCTGGCGGATATCCGCGCCAAACACGCCACGCCGCGAAAGACCGAGATCGTGCCCGATGAAGGCGAGATCGCCATCGAGGATCTCATCGCCAACGAGGGCGTCATCATCACCCTGACCCACAACGGCCTGATCAAGCGCACCAACGTCAGTTCCTACCGCGCCCAGCGGCGTGGGGGCAAGGGCGTGATCGGGATGACCACCCGGGAGGGGGCCACGGAGGATGACCGGGATTTCATCGAGCATCTGTTCACCGCCAGCACGCATGACTACCTGATGTTTTTCACCAACACGGGGCGGGTCTACGTCGAGCGCGTTCATGAAGTGCCGGACATGGGGCGGGCTTCCAAGGGCCGCAGCATTGCGAACCTCCTCGAGTTGAAGCCCGGCGAGAGCATTGCCGCGCTCATTCGCGTGCTGTCCCGGATGGATGACAACCGCGAGGACATCACCTGGCGGCAGCCCGGCTACCTTTTCTTCGCCACCCGGAAGGGCACGGTGAAGAAGACGGCGCTGAGCGACTTCGCCAATGTGCGCAAGGGCGGCATCATCGCCATCGGCATCGAAGAGCCGGACGCGCTGATCTCCGTCAAGCTCACCTCCGGCGAGGATGATGTGGTGCTGATCACCCGTGACGGCATGAGCATCCGCTTCCAGGAGGCCGATGCCCGTCCCATGGGACGCCCGGCGGCGGGCGTGCGGGGCATCCGCGTGGCCAAGGAGGATGACGTGGTGGCCTGCGCCGTCGTGGTGCCGGATGCCACGCTGCTGGTGGCCGGTGAGAATGGCATCGGGAAGCGCACGGCCTTCGACGAATACCGGGTTCAATCCCGCGGGGGCAAGGGCATCATCACCATGAAGACCGGGGAGAAGACCGGCGGTGTGATCGGCGCCCTCACGGTGCGTGAGACCGATGAAATCATGCTGATCACCAACCAGGGCCAGATGGTCCGCACGTTTGTGCAGCACATCCGCGAGGCGGGCCGCAACACCATGGGTGTGAAACTCGTGAATCTGGATGAGGGCGACAAGCTGCAAGCCATCGCCCCGGTGATCAGCGAACGGCAGGAAGACGAGGCTGGCGGGGAAGCCGAGGAGACCGCAGCGTCCTGACTCAGCTTGCTCCGTTGCCGACGGAGTGTGAACCGGGATTCCGCTTCGGCTCGGTCCGGATGATCTGGTCCAGCGTGCGCGTTACGGTGTCGGCCCGCGAGGTGCACCAACCGGTGATGTCCGGGATGGAGCAGGGAGGCGTGGCGGGCAGGTGATTCAGGTAATCCATGCCGGCGCGCAAGGCGAGCCGGTGCAATTGCCTGTCCCGCAGACCGGCCTCAGCCTCCTTCCGGTCTTCTGGGTGGAACAAGCCGACCAACGCCCCTTCGCGCCTCTCACGTTGTGCCAGCCAGCGTTCCGACCAGAACGAGAACTCACCCGGAAACTCGCCCTCCCGATCGGCGGCCACCACGACGATGTCGGCGCAGGCGGCCTTGGTCATTGCGTCTTCACACGTGGCTGCCGCGGTCAGTTCGTCCATGGGCCAGTGCGCGACCTCGATGTTCATGTCCTCCCAAAGGCGGTTCATGATGCGGTCACACAGTTCCAGGGCGCGCGTCAACGCGTCCTTGGTTTCATAGAGAATCACCACAAGGCAACTTGATGATTCTTCTTCAGCGGGATTCCAATCTCTATCAGCTGTCATGACAATGCTCCTATGCTCTGCCGATCGAACAGCATGATCGTGCGGGTTGATTTCCTACAAGGCACTCTCGCATGCGGACTCTGAAAATCAACCGCGCAGAAGTCAAGGGCTGAGCCGGTTGAGCGTCCAGGTCCCGTCGCCGTTGCGGGCGAACTCGAAGCGGTCGTGCAGCCGGCTGGCGCGGCCCTGCCAGAATTCCAACCGGTTGGGCGTGAGCAGATACCCTCCCCAGAAGGGCGGCAGGGGAATCGTCCTGCCCGCGTATTCCTTTTCCAGCCGACGCTCCGCCTCCTCCAGCACTTTGCGACTCGGGATGACGGTGCTTTGAGCGGAGGCCCACGCGCCCAGCTGGCTGCCTCGCGGGCGCGAATGGAAGTAGGCTTCGGACGCCTCGCGGGGAAGCCGGGTCACCGAACCCGAAATGCAGACCTGCCGTTCCAGTTTCGGCCAGTAAAACACCAGGGCGGCATTGGGATTGTTCTCGAGTTCACGCCCCTTCCGGCTCTGGTAATTGGTGAAAAAGGTGAAACCGGCGGCATCCACACCCTTGAGAAGCACGGTTCGGGCGGAAGGTTGTCCTTCGCCATCCACTGTCGCGAGCACCATGGCGTTGGGATCGAGCGGCGGATGCCCCCGCAGCTCCTGGAACGCCTTGTAAAGCCCGATGGCGAACCGGCGGAATCGTCCCCCTGCGGGACGGCTGGCCTGGCCAAACCACTGGTGAAACTGGGCGATGGGGTCCGAATGCATCCCGCTCCGGTTGAGTGCGCCCGATTGAAAATCCCGCCGTTGGTCCGCCAGTGACATGTGTTGCCGGTTGTTATAGACGGGAACCGCTTGCCTGTCCATGCGCTGAAGCTCCAGCCCCGCGGCAGACGCGTCTTCATCCGGCAGGTATCGCCGGCTTTCGAGCCGGCAAATTGAGCCCACCTGCAGTGCACCCTATTCCCGGGCCGGTTGAAAACCGGCGTTATCCTGGTTCCAACCGTTCCTGCCGCGTTTCCCGCGCCGGAGAAGAAGCGACCGGACAGGAGAGCGGCCATCGGGCTCCACGCGTTATCCGGATGCGGTGGCCCTGTTGCGTGCCTCGATTTGCGCGATGGCCCAGAGCGCGTGTTCGGCGATGAGTCGTTCCGGATCGCGGGAGGCGCTCTGAAGGGCAGGAAGGCTTTCCGCTCCGCCCACGTTGCCCAGCGCCACGCAGACGTTGCGCAGGAGTCCGCGACGCTTGCTGCGCTCGATGGGCGTTCCTCGGAATCGTTGCTTGAACGCGGCTGCATCCAGCGTGAGCCATTCGAGCAGGTCGGGGGTTGCCAGATCCTCCCGGCGATACTGTTGCATCAGGCGCGATTCCGCGGCGAACCGGTTCCAGGGACAGACCTCCAGGCAGTCGTCACATCCGAAGATGCGGTTGCCGATGGCCGGACGCAGGTCAACGGGGATCGAACCTTTGAGCTCGATGGTCAGATAGGAGATGCACAGCCGCGCATCCAGCTGAAAGGGGGCGAGGATGGCCTGGGTGGGGCAGGCGGCGAGGCACCGCGTGCAGGAGCCGCACCGGTTCTTCTCCGGGGGATCCGGGGCCAGGTCCAGAGTGGTGAGCAGTTCGCCCAGCAAAATCCAGTTGCCGAATCGACGGCTGATGACATTGGTGTGCTTCCCCACAAACCCCACACCGGCACGTTGCGCGAAGTCGCGCTCGAGCAGGGGGCCGGTATCGACGTAGGCGAGCGAGCGCGTGCCGCTGTCGCCCCGTTCTTCAATGAACCGGGAGAGTTCGCGCAAACGATCCCCCATGACGCCATGGTAATCCGCGTGGCGCGCGTATCGGGCCGTCACGCCTCGGGCGACCGGCTGTGCGGGGTCTGACGCGGGGGCTCGCGGTGCGGACTCCTGGCTCCCGGTGTCGGCTTTCACGCCCGGCGAGAGCCCATAGTTGAGCGCCACGCACACGATGCTTCGGGCGCCGGGCAGCACCTGCTGCGGATCGACCCGTTTGGCGGCATTGCGGGTCAGGTAGCCCATTTCGCCGTGTTTGCCGGACTCGATCCATTCTTCAAAATGGCCCGACGTGGTCGGTGCTGCCGCGGACGCGAACCGGCAGACATCAAACCCCAGCTCGAGAGCCCGGGCCCGGATGAGGTCCTTCATGGATTGCCTTTGCAGGCCATGTGGAACTGGGTGGCGACCTGTTGCGCCACCTCGCGGATCGGCCGGCCCTCGGTGGCGATCATCACATCCGCCTGTTTGTAGAACGGGGTGCGCTCCTCCAGCAGTTGCCGGATGCGCCCCAGCGGGTCAGGCACGTTGAGCAGCGGGCGATGGGACTGGGTTCCGACCCGTTCGAAGATCTTCTCGGGGGAAGCCCAGAGGCAGACGACCAGCGCATGGGTCTTGAGCGCGTCGAGGTTGGCCTGTCGCGTCGGCAGCCCGCCGCCCGTGGCAATCATCACTTTGTCCAACCCGGCCAGTTCGCTCACCACGCTCTCCTCCAACCTTCGGAACGCCGCTTCGCCGTCCTGGGCGAAGATCTCGGCGACCCGTTTCCGCGCCCGGGTTTCAATGAGCTCGTCGGTATCCACGAAACGGAACCCGAGCAACTCCGCCAGCGCCCGCCCCACGCTGGTCTTGCCGGTGCCCATGAAACCGATCAGGGCAACATTGCGGATGACTCGGTTGGCTTGCACAGGCGTCGAGTTAACCTAAACCAACCATCACTGCACGCCGATTCTCACCTCCTGAAACTTCTGAACCGCGTTACGTAAAGTTTCCCCTCACGATGCAGCCATCCCGTGTTGCGCCAGTAAGTGTGTATGCTACTTTGCATTAAGCCCACTGCAGGAGAGCCTCAGATGGCGGTTGGGGGGGAAGGGGCCCGCGGGGGCGATGGGGAGCAGTCGCAGTGATGACGCGTCGAGCCATGTTGACGACGTTGGCGATGGGCACCGCAAGCGTGGCCAGCGGGGCGGTGCCTTTGGGATCGATCTTCTCGATCTTTCGTCGAAGTCCGCGTGCCCTCTCCGATGACCAGCTGTTGGAGGAGGTTCAGCGCGCCAGTTTTGCACTGTTCTGGGACTCCGCGCATCCGCGCACCGGGTTGGTGAAGGATCGGGTGGTGTTTGCGGGCAGGGATCGGAGCAGCGTTTCGAGCATCGCGGGCACCGGATTCGGGCTGAGTGCCCTGTGCGTGGCGGAGGCGCGGGGATGGATCACACATCGTGCCGCGGCGGACCGGGTTCGGATCACCCTGAGGTTTCTGCGCCATCAGCTTCCCCACCAGCAGGGGTTCTTCTTTCACTTTGTGGACTGGAAGACCGGCGAGCGCCGGTTGCGCAGCGAGGTGTCCTCGATTGACACCGCGTTGCTGCTGTGCGGCGTGCTGACCTGCCGGCAACATTTCCATGACGACGAGATCCAGCAGCTGGCAACGGAGGTGTTTGACCGGGTGGACTGGCAGTGGATGTATCGGGACGGGCCGTACATGAGTCATGGCTGGACCCCCGAACACGGGTTTCTCCAGGCAACCTGGGACACCTACTCCGAGCACATGCTGCTCAACCTGCTGGCGTTGGGCGCGTCGCAGCACTCCATACCCTCCGTCTCCTGGGTGGCCTGGCGCCGTCCGGTCTTCCGCTACGGCGGCCTGCAGTACATCGACACCAGCGCGCCGCTGTTCATTCACCAGTATTCGCACGCCTGGTTTGACTTCCGTGGGGTTGAGGACGCCTGCGCGGATTACTTCCAGAATTCGGTTGCCGCCACCATGGCGCATCGGAAGTTCTGCACGGAATTGGCGGGGGAGTTTCCGCATTGGGGCCGAACCCTGTGGGGCATCACGGCTTCGGAGTCGAGCCGCGGTTACGCGGTGTGGGGCGGTCCGCCGCGCGTGGGACCGATTGACGGCTCGATTGTTCCCTGTGCCGCCGGAGGCTCGCTGCCCTTCCTGCGGGAGGATTCGATCCAGGTGTTGCGTTCGATCCGGGAGCGCTTCGGCGAACTGGCCTGGAATCGATACGGGTTTGCCGACGCCTTCCATCCGGGCAGGCACTGGGCGGCGGAGCATGTGTTGACCATCAACACGGGAATCACTTTGTTGATGGCTGAGAACGCCCGGACGGGATGGGTTTGGGAGACCTTCATGAAGAATCCCGAGGCGCAACGCGGCATGCAGCGGGCGGGATTCAAGGCGGCGGCAACCGACTGGCGGATTCCCGCCGCCTGATTCACAGGCCCGAAAGCCCCGCCAGGTAGGCGCGAATCAGGTCCGGGAGATCCGTGCTGTAACCGCCCTCCAGCAGACTGAAGACCGGCACATCCAGCCCGCGCAGGCGCTCTCCCAGCCAGTGGAAATCCTCCACTTCGAGAGTGCCCTGGGCCAGCGGATCGCCGGTATACGCGTCAAACCCCGCGGACACCGCGACCAGGCACGGCTTGCCGGACATCATGGCCGCAATCGCCTTTTCGAGCACATGGCGGTAGTCCTTCCGCGGGGTCCCCGGGGCCACGGGATAATTGAAGCAGTTGTTTCCGACATCCGCCAGGCCCGTCCCGGGATAACAGGGGGATTGATGGACGGAATGGAATTCCACCCCTTTGCGGTTCAGGAGGATGGCCTCGGTGCCGTTGCCATGATGCACGTCAAAATCGAACACCGCCACCTGTTCCACACCGGTGGCCAACGCCTCGAGCACCGCGATGGCCACGTTGTTCAGGTAGCAGAACCCCATCGCGTGATCCGGCATGGCGTGATGCCCCGGGGGACGCATCAGGCTGAACACCGCTTCGCCGCCCCGGGCCAGCCGCAGGGCCTCCAGGGCCGCGCCAACGGACGCCCGCGCCCGATCCGCAATGCCGGGGTGATACGGTGTGTCGCCGTCGAAATCGTGCGGCTGCGTCAGTCGGGCCAGGTGATGCGGCGTGTGGGCCCGGAACAGCTGCTCGTCCCGGCATGGACCCGGCACGGTCCATTGAATGGGCAGCGACACCTGCTTCTGAAAACTGGCCGTGGTCCGGGTGATGCGGGTCGGCCGCTCCGGATGTCCGGGTGCATGGTAACTGGTGCACTGCTCTTCAGTGATGATCTTCATCGGCTCAATGGCGCCTGCGACAGCAAAACAGTTGGTCCACGGGGGCGGTCAGATGCTATTCGACTGCGATCTTGACCACGATCTTCTTCACCCGGCCCGGTTCATCCGCAGCCAGGTTGGGCATGTGGGCGTCGTGGGGGAAAAAGATGGCGAAGTCGCCGACCTGGAGTCGCAGCGATTCGCCCGCACCGGAAAGCTCCAATAAATCCCCGGCTGCGTCATAGGCGCCGGGTTTCATGCGATCCAGCAATGCATGGCCGATCCGTTCGACACCCTGGATGATGCATTGCAGGTCAATGTAGCGACGGTGGGCTTCCCAACTGCCTTGCATAGCGGGTTTCGTGGTGTATTCCTGCACCGAGACAAAAAGAGATGCCCCGTCCAAATCCGTCTTGCCGACAGGCAGGCGGTCGAGATCTGTGCTCCGCAGAAAGTTGAAAGCCTGTCGGAATCTTGGTCCCAGCCCCAAGTACAGGTCAGCGTTGGCCAGCGAGTCAGCGATCATGGGAGTCCATTCTCATCTGAT
>JALOTU010000192.1 GCA_025457725.1 Verrucomicrobiota bacterium | reverse complement strand
AGCGTCATTCACTGCCAAACATCGAGTTCATCCGCACCCTGCTGGACCGCGAATTGGGAGCGCCCGCGCCATGATGATTCTCTCGATCCTGCTCAAGGCGTACGCACTGGTGTACTGGCCCATTGGCTGGCCGGTGGCTCTGGGATGCTGGAGCGTTTCCCTGGCTTTCGACGTCCGCTGGTTGCGGCATCGATCGAGCGGGATTTCGTCGTCCGTCCGCGGCCTCTATGGGGACCTGGTCCTGTTTAACACCGGCGCACTGGCCATCGGGCTGGTCCTCTGCGCGGCCTTTCTTGAAGCCACGATGCGATGGAAGTCCGGCCTGGCGCCGGCCGCCAAGGCCGTGGAGTGGTTGTTCGGCCTGCTGAAGTTTCCCACTGGTTCCTTCCAAGGCCGGCTCTACGCCAGTACGATGGTGGGCTCGACCTCCTATCCCGTGAATCTGGATACCCTCGGCCTGCTCCTGCCCCTGCTGATCTTTGCCATCGGAAGCCTCTGCCTGCTGCTCTGCGCCTCGCGCTGGCGGCCGGTCGTTCGGGGCATGTTCTGGCTGGGGATCGTGCTGCTGTGCGTGGTGCTGCTTCGCTGGGTGTTCGCCACCAGCCTGTTTCTGGGTCTGTGCGATTTCGTCAATTACGAAACCGAGGACCTGCCCATCGCCCCGTTCTTCAAACCGGGCTTCATCGCCGTGCTCTACCTGCCGTTCCTGGCCTGCGCGGCGGTGGTGCTGCACCGCCCCCTGTTGAGATGCGCCGCCCCCGATCCCTCCGCACCCGGGCCCGCCCGGCGCCAACACCTCTGGATCTGGGTTCCGCTGGCGCTGCTCCTTCTGCTGATCTTCTGGGAGCCAAGGGGCACTCCCAAGAACGGCACGGTGCTCATCAACACGTTCCACACCGAATGGTCCAGGACCGACCGACCCTATGATCGCGAGTGGTACGGACCGGCCTCCGGATACAACTACGCCTGCCTGAAACGGCTGTACGAGCGCTTCTTCAACGTCAGGGAACTGGCCGGACGCATCACCGCCGAGGATCTGGCCACCGCCAGCGTGCTCGTCATCTACGACCCCAACCGAAGCTTCACCGAAGAGGAGATCCAGGCCGTGCGCAATTTCGTCGCCCGCGGGGGAGGGCTGTTTGTCATCGGGGATCACACCAATGTGTTTGGTTCCACCTCGCATCTGGACCAATTGCTGAACGGCATGGGGTTCCAGTTCCGCGACGACGTGCTGTTTGATCTCGACGAGGATTTCTTCCAGCTCAAGGATGTGTCGCCCCCGCACTCGGGCCTGCTGCACGGCATCCGCTTTTTCAAGTTCCGCGGCCCGACCTCCATCCGTTCCACCTCGATTTTTTCGCGCAACGTCTTCACCCTGGGCAACGCGAAATCGCTGCGAGCGATCTATTCGGTCAACAACTTCTATCCGCCGCCCCACGACCATCCCAAGATGTGGACCGGGGACTTCTCCGTGGCGATGACCTCGCGGCACGGACGCGGCCGGGTGGTTGGTTTCGCGGACAGCACGGTGTTCTCCAATTTCGAGATCTTCTATCCCGGGAAATACGAGTTCCTGCTGAACGTGGCGGACTGGCTGAACCGCACCGATCCCCCCGTGCTGCTGCCCTTCAAACGGGTGGCGCTTCTGGGAGCGATCCTCCTCATCGGCGTCCAGCTTTTCCGGGCGGGCCGGCCCCGCCGTGTGCTGGGGACCCTGGTGGCCGTCTGCCTGATGGGAATGAGCGCGTGGACGATCGCCCGCCTGGTCGAACAGGCGCAAATCGATTTTCCCAAACCCATCCGCCCCGTACGCTTTCTATTCTTTGCCGCCGAGCCGGAGGATGAGGCGCTCACGTTGCGCTCCTTTGTCACCGATACACCGTACGAACAAAAGTACGACGTCTTCATTCAATGGGTCCTTCGCGACGACATCTTCCCCGGGTTCCACCTGTACGGCCAGAACTTCGACAATGCCCTGGCCCGCATGCTGAGCGACAGCAGGCAGGCGGAAACCGGCCTTGCCCTGATTGCCACCCGCCCCGAGCACCTGGCCCTGCTGGAAGTCCTGACACCGGGCCCCATGACGAACGCGGACCGCCTGCTCCTGATGTTCTCCGGGACCTTCTCGTGGGAGGACGTGCGGGGGCCGCTGGCCGGCGTCCTGACCGCGACGGGACTGGCGCAAGCCGAGGCAGCCCGGCCTTCCGGTGTGGCACGCATCGTTGAGCCCACGCGCCGCGTCGTGGTGGTGTTCGACGCTGAACGGTTCAGCGACCGGCAGATGGGTTTCAGCGAAAAGGTCACACCCACCCCGGCGCAAAGGCAGCTCTACGAGGAACAGTTTCAACTGCTCGACTGGCTTTTTGATTCACCTCAGGCTACGGTAGACAGCAATCCCGCAACCGCAGTCGACAGGAAGGATTGACATGCCCAGACGCAAACAGCTCTGCCGCACCGTCTTGGTGTTTTGGATGACAACGGGAGCAATCGCCAACGCGGGCGACAGCGGACGTTCGCCGGAGTCCGATCTGGCGGCTCCGGGCGCGGCGCTTTACGAAATCGCCGTGACTGAATCGATCCGAAGCCTGATGACCAAGGAGGAGCAGGCGGAAGGCAGGCCCCCTTCGCCGGGACCGGATTACTTCTGGTGCGAGAACTGCAAGACGTACCACAAGACCCAGCCCGGCGCCGCCATCGTACAACCGGCTGTCGCGCAATCCCCGGGTGCCGTCCCGGTCGGCACGAAAGCGGGATCCCGCCCCCCTTCCCCGGGTGAGGGATACTACTGGTGTGAGCAATGCAAGACGTACCATGTGCTGCCTGCATCGGCGCAGCAACCGGGAGCAGCGAGGACTGTCCCTCAGACCAATGGCGTGGTTCCCGCAACAGGCGCGATGGGCGCGCCGATCTCGGGCGACTACTATTACTGCGAGCAATGCAAAACCTATCACCGCCGGACGCCCGAGCCCCAGAAGCCGACGGCGGCGGTGAGCCACATCTTCGGCGGGACATCCAACAACCCGGTTCCAAACCCGATCATCGGACCGGCAGGCGCAGAGCACTGAGCCGGGTCGAAGGTTGCCAGTTGAACCAAGTTAACGCAACGCCCAGCCGGCCATGAGCAATCCGACGGCGGCAATCCAACTGCCGGCGACGCGGACCATCACGCGGGTCCAAGGCGGTCGGTTCGAGAGCGACACCGTGCTTGCTGAAAGGAGCGCCACCACGACGAACACGGACGCCGCAATGCCCAGAAGTCCTGTCACCCCTAACCGGGTCTGCCCGGCGGTTGTCCCGTTGAAGAAACCGTGCATCACCCCGAACATTCCGGCGGCTCCCAGGACTGCTCCCAAGGGCCAACGTCGGTCCAGGGCCACAAGCAGCCCGATGGTCAGCAGCGAGAATCCGGTGACCGCCTCCGCAGAGGTCTCGCGCAGACTGATCGCGCCAAGCAATCCTCCCGCAAACCACGCCAATGGGATCGTCAGCAGCGTGAGGCGACCGCATCGCGCCCCACCGAGTCCCGCGAGCAAAGACAGACCAACAACCCCAAGCCATTCGTCAGGCGAAACCAGGAAATGGGAGATTCCATCGTAGAATGGCCCGAACCCGGTGCTGACCAGGTGCGCTTGCGCCTCGAACGGGCAGCAGACACATGCCAAGCCGACCCATGCCGGGACACTCCATCCCGACCGACGCAACCCGGAGGAACCTCTTCCTTGCCGTGGCGGCTTGCCGGTCATGCCACGGCACCCCAGAGAAAGAATGCGCCACCCAGCAACACGCAGGCTCCTGCTCCCCGCAGCACGAGCCTCCCAGCGGACCAGCGGTGAATGAGACCGATGACGATCCCGCAAGCGTGCAAGCACCCGGTCGAGATCACGAACCCAATGCTGTAGAGCAGTCCGCTGGCATTTTCGGGCAGTTCCGTGCCGTGAGCATGCCCGTGAAAAAGCGCGAAGAACCCGACCAGCAAACACGCAACCCAAAGCGGGGGTTTGGCCTCGGTCAACACCATGCCCCCCAGTGCAATGCAGGAGAAAGCAATGCCGATCTCGATTCCGGGCAAGCCGATGCCGAGCAATCCCGTGAACGCGCCGACTGCCATCATCATGGGAAAGGCAATCGGCAACATCCAAATCGCCGGCCGACCCAACTGTGCGCCCCATATTCCGACCGTCACCATGGCCAGCACGTGGTCCAGGCCGCTTATCGGATGCTCGAGGCCAGGAAGGAACCCGCCCACCATGTCACCCTGCACGTGCGCCTGCACCGGCAGCGGCACAAGCACAAACCCAAGAACACCCAGGATCAAAAACAGGCGCGTCCGGACAATGGCCACCCCCGACGGTTGGAACCCTTGGAACGACCTTGACTGGGTGATTCCGAACGCGGAAACGCTTTGGACACTCCTGTGATGCGCGACGCGAATCGTGGCTTTCAGCTCCCTGTTCCTACGCCGCTCGCGTCTGGTTGAGGCCGGTCGGTTGACGGTCATTTCCATGCCCCGATCATAACGGACATTCGCTGAAAAAACCAGTAGGCACCGAGGCTTCCGACGGCATAGGCGGGAAGCGCCCGCATGACGCGAGGCCAGGAGATCTCCAGCACCCGGAAGGAACGCTCCAGCAGCAGGATCAGCATGACGAATCCCACCTGCCCGATTTCGACGCCCAGGTTGAAGCAGAGAAGCGCAAACGGGATCTCGCCAGCCGGCATTCCAAGGGTGTTCAACCCGCTGGCAAATCCGAAGCCGTGCAGCAGTCCGAACGAAAACGCGACCACCCAGGGATGCCGGAGGGTGAAACTGGTTTCACCATTCTGAAAGCGGACCACCTCCGGTCCCAGGAAAAGGATGGAAAGAGCGATGGAGGCATTCAAGGGCTCCGCGGGCGCGCTTGCATATCCGAGCGTGGCCACCGCCAACGTGAGGCTGTGAGCCACCGTGAATGCCGTGACGGTCTTCAGCAACGTCCACGGTCCGGGCACAATCAACAGAAGGCCCAACACAAACAGGAGATGGTCCGGGCCCAACAGGATATGTCCAACACCGAGGACAAGATAGGTCCGGGACACCCGCCAGAGTGTGGGGGTGGGTTCCACCTTGAATTCAGGCTGGTCCGGCGTGATGCGCGTGGTCTGCACCACTCCGCCACCGCGATCCACACGCGCGAGCACGTCGACCTGTGTCGCCGCCAGTCCGTCAATGTGGATCGTCCGGGCTGCCAGCCCCCCGTCCAGTCGGATCCTCCGTCGCTCGAGATACGTGCCGTCCACGAACAGGCCCCGCGGTTCACCCAGTTCGTGTGTCTCCGCAGGGAACCGAATCTCGATCTCGAGCCGCAACTCCTCGCTGGCGGCGGGCACCTTCCACAACACGTCGTACGTCTCGGGCTCGACCTGCCGGATCTCAAGATAGGCGGGGCGCACCTCGTGAGCCGAACCGACCGGCGTCACAA
>JALOTU010000191.1 GCA_025457725.1 Verrucomicrobiota bacterium | reverse complement strand
GACTGTGGAACCAAAACGCAAGTCCAAGCCCAGAGGAGCTTCGACCCGGCCCTCCAGACGAAAGACTTCCCGTGACCACAAACCCAGCCGACGGGGAAAGCACTGACCGCCGAAAGCCAAGATTTTCCCTGTCGGCACCGGGCGACAAACCGTGGGGCCTGCATACCGACCTGTCTCCATCGCCTCCTGCGCACTCAGGCGAGGCGGGGGCTCAAGGCCTGGTTCCCCTGGCCATTAACGCCAACCGCAAACCCTCCAGGGTGAGCCCGGGATCGACGGCGGTGATTTCAGTCAGTCCGGACGCCATGAGTCGGGCGTATCCCCCTGTGGCCACCACGGGAAGACGTCGCGCCCCCAATTCGGCTCGGAGACGTCTGATCAACTCGCGCACGAGACCGCGATATCCGTGCAACGCGCCGATCAACATCGCCTCGCGGGTATTCCGACCGACAACGGCCTGGGTGTTCCGGATTCGGATGCGCGGGAGGAGGGCGGTTTTCTCGTGCAGATAATCGGTCATGGCAGCAAGTCCGGGTGCGATAATGCCGCCGATGTAATTGCTTGAGGCATCGACCACGTCAAACGTGACCGCAGTCCCAAAATCCACCACCACCACTGGAGCCCCGAATTGCGCCTTCGCGGCCGCAGCGTTGGCCAGACGGTCCGGTCCGATGGTTTCCGGCCGAGGATAGTCAATGCCCACGCCGGGCACTGAGGAATGCGAGAGCACCAGGGGGTTCCTGAGTCCAAACCCGCGCATGACCTTCAACGCGGGACGCACCGCGCGCGGGACCACGCTGCAGAGGCTTCCCCCGGACCAGGCATGCCGTCCCAAAAGGCGCTGGAGCGAGCATGCCGCAGTCCCGGTGAACCATTCCTGCGTAGGCAGGTTGCAACGCTTCAACACACGCCGCGAATTGGCCAGTCCGACATGCGTGTTTGTGTTCCCGATATCGAGCAGCAGGATCATGATCTGGTTGGTTTTGGGAGTGGCACCGGGGGGTGTCCCGTTACGCTGTTTCGACTGTCAAATCCCCACCGGTCACCCGGTCGAGACGCCCATGTTCGGTTCGCACCAATAATGCACCATCTGCGTCCAGCGCCTCCGCCCTTCCCTGGACCAGGCGTTGACCGATCTTGATCCGGACGGTTTGCCCCAGGGTGACACAGGCGGACTCCCACTCCTCGGCCACCTCGGCAAAGCGTCCGGCACACACGCGGGCGTAATCCCGATTCAGCTGACGCAACACCTCCGAAGCCAACGCCGCCCGATCCACCATGGCGCCGGACGCCAAGAGGAGGGATCCCGCCACCTTCGCCAGACTCCTGGGAAAATCCGATGCGCGCTGGTTCACATCAATGCCCACTCCCAATATGAGATAGCGAACACGGTCCGTCTCCGCGCTGAGTTCAGTCAATATTCCCGCCACCTTGCGGCCCTGGAGCAACAAATCGTTGGGCCATTTGATCCCGCACTGCAGCTGGGTCAGGTTCCCGATAGCCCGACGAATCGCCACCGCTGCGGCGACGGTCAACCGCGTGGTTTCCTGCGGGCGCAGAGAGGGGCGGAGCAGCACGGAGAACCACAAGCCCTTGCCGGGAGGCGAAAGCCAAGGGCGCCCCATGCGGCCACGCCCTCGGGTTTGCGATTCGGCAAAAACCACCATCCCTTCGGCCGCGCCGTCCCGCGCCAGCGTCTCCACGGTGTCATTGGTGGAGCCTGTTTCCTTGTATACTTGTATGTCCCGCCCCACGAGCTGGCTGCCGGACATTCGGGCGAGGAGATCATCCGCATGCAGCGCGTCCGGCGAGGCGACCAGACGGTAACCCTGGTGAGGACTGGCTTCGATCTCGTACCCCAGTCGGCGCAACTCGTCCACGCGTCCCCACACCGCGGCCCGCGTCACACCGAGCTCGCGAGATAGATCGGAACCAGACACCCAGGCACCCTCGGGGTTCCGCAGCGCCCTTAAAATCTCCAGGTCCAAATTAAGGGAATTGCCCATGGGCCTAACCTTTGAAGTCCAGTCCTATGTCGACGGCCTGGGCGGAGTGCGTCAGCGCGCCCACGGAAATGAAATCCACGCCGGTTTCGGCGATTGCGCGGACTCCGGCCAGGGTGACCCCGCCGCTGGCTTCCAGTTTGGACCGCCCGCCCACCAGCGACACCGCCTCGCGTAACTGCTCGCAGCTCATGTTGTCCAGGAGAATAAAATCCGCGCCAGCATCCGCAGCCTGGCCAACCTGTTCAAGCGTGTCGACCTCCACTTCGATCCTCAGATCCGGACGGGCAGCCCGCGCGCCTTTCACAGCGGCGGCAATGGCGTTGGGCCGCGACCCTCGCAATGCAGCCAGGTGATTGTCCTTGATCAAGACCATGTCGTACAAACCGGAGCGATGATTCATCCCACCGCCGCAGGCAACGGCGTACTTCTCGAAGCGCCGCCAACCCGGAGTGGTCTTGCGGGTGTCGAGGATGCGGGCAGGGGTGCCCCGCACCGCCTCCACAAACCGGGCCGTCAAGGTGGCCACCCCGCTGAGCCGCTGCACAAAATTCAACGCCACCCGCTCCCCGGTCAGGATGGGCCGGGCGCAACCGGAAATCTCCAGCAGCGGTTGACCGGGCTCAAGTTGCGCGGCGTCCTCGACGCAAGCCACCACCTGGATCCGGTTGGAGAGCGACAGAAACGCCGTCTGGGCGAACGCCAACCCCGCAACCGTCAGCGGTTGTCGGGCCCGCATCAGAGCGGTGACCCGGGAAGTCTCAGGCACCGTCACCAACGTCGTGACATCCCCCTCGCCCACATCCTCGGCCAGGGCGGCCGCGACGGCTGCCTGGATTTCTTCATCATGCAACGTCACCACGTGCGCAGCATGTCGCCGGCACCACCCCGGAGAAAGCAAATTCCCGCCAACACTATTTGCTTGAGCCAAGGCGCGCTGTGAACTAGTCAAATCCAATGGAAAATACCTTGGCCAAGTCAAATCAATCGCTCCAGCTGAACCGTCGGAAATTTTTGGCGTTGTCCGGGCTGGCCGCCGGGTCACTGGCCCTGCCCGGCTGCGCGAGCCGGCGCATCCTCACTCCGACCGACAAACTGAACATTGTCTGCGTGGGGGCGGGGGGCAAGGGTGCCAGCGACATCGACAACTGTTCCAGTGAGAACATTCTGGCCATTTGCGACGTGGATGAGGTGCGGGCCGCTCCCGCCCTGGCCAAGTATCCGAAAGCCAAGTTCTACAAGGATTGGCGGGTGATGCTGGAACGGGAACGAACCGCGGACGCCGTGGTCATCTCCACGCCGGACCACACCCACGCGACCATCGCGGCCGAGGCCATGCGCTCCAAACGGGCGGTGTTCTGCCAGAAGCCTTTGACACGTACGGTTCACGAGGCCCGGGTTCTGAGCCAGCTGGCACGCGACAAGAAGGTTGTCACCCAGATGGGCAATCAGGGCAGCGCCGAGGATGGATTGCGCCGAGCGATTGAGGTGGTCCAATCGGGATTGATCGGTCAGATCCGCAACCTCCATGTCTGGACCAATCGCCCCATCTGGCCCCAGGGCATTGAACGTCCGCCCGGCAGCGATCCCATCCCTCCCGGGCTGGACTGGGATTTATGGCTGGGACCCGCGCCCGTCCGTCCCTTCAAGAAGGATGTCTATCATCCCTTCAAATGGCGCGGCTGGCAGGATTTCGGAACCGGAGCTCTCGGCGACATGGGTTGTCACACCGTCAACATGCCGTTCCGGGCCCTGCAACTGGGCTTGCCCCGCACCGTGGAGGCCGACACCTCCGGCCTCAACAACGAAACGTATCCCAAGGATGCCCGCATCCGCTACGTCTTCCCCGAGCGCGGCAACATGGCGGCCACGGATCTTTGGTGGTACAGCGGCGGCCGCCTGCCGGATGAGTTCCTGCAGACCCACATCAAGCGATTGATGGACAGGATGCCGACAAGCGGCTGCCTGCTGGTGGGGGACAAGGGCTTGCTGTTCTCTCCGGATGACTATGGCGGGCGCTTCTTCATAAAGCTCTGGGATGAGGAGGATTTGACTCCGGGCTCACAGCACGAAGCCGTGTTGCAGATTCCCAAGACGATACCGCGCAACCGCTTTCAGGGAGACAGCGGCCTGCGACACGCTCAGGAATGGATCGCAGCCTGCAAGGGCGACGGCACCTGCTATTCCGACTTTGCAATGGCAACCCAACTCACGGAGCTGCTCTTGCTGGGTTGCGTCGCCATGCACTCGGACCACAAGCTGAAGTGGAACGCCAGGGCCATGCGCTTCGACGATGCGCCCCAATTCGATTCCCTGCTCAAGAGCGAGTATCGAAGCGGCTGGACTCTTTAGTGTCCCGCCATTGCTACCGTTGCCGGGAGCAGCGTCTCCGGGCACCTGACGAGCACGACGCAAGGGAGGGGTGCACGCCGCACCTCTTGGCCGGGTTCAAAACAATGGCCCTGACACCCGAAAGCCCGCCGCCCCTGCAATGTTCTGTGGCCGAGCAGCAGTTGCTGATTGGGCTCGCCCACGAGGCGATCCACAACGCCATCCACGGACGAAAGGCGCCCGAGGTCCCGCCCGAGTCCCTCACCCCGACCCTGCGCCAGCACGCCGCCAGTTTCGTGACGTTGACCCTGATAGGGAAGTTGCGCGGATGCGTGGGCAATTTGACCGCCCAGGAACCAGCCTATCTCTCGGTGATGCACAATGCAGTGGGGGCCGCCTTGCGCGACCGGAGGTTTGATCCCGTCAACGTGGAGGAGGCAACGCGAGTATCGGTCCATATCAGCCTGCTGTCAGCGCTTGGCGCCCTGCGTTTCAACTCGACCGAGGAGCTTCTGGATCAGTTGACGCCCGGGCGCGATGGCGTGGTGTTGAGGCGGTCAGGAAGAACTGCGACCTACCTTCCACAGGTGTGGGAGTCGCTCCCTGAAAAGCATGACTTCCTGAATTCGTTGAGTCGCAAGGCCGGATTGGAGGCCGAAGCGTGGCGAGATCCGGAGGCTGAGCTGTTGGTTTACCGTGCCGCCAGCTTTGGCGACTCCGACGGCGCCTGAGAGCGGCGCGCAACCCGCCCACTGAGGGGCTAGATGGTCAGGAGGAATAGGACGAATCCCACAGCCGCCAGGAGCAGTGTCCCGCCGACGGCAAATTCCACCAAACCCATGTGGGCCTCTTCGCTGTGGTTGGTGGCCCCGATACGAGCGTTCACGAGCGAGCCGTTCTTTTGTCGGACCTCGAATATGATCTTGCTCATGAATCACACCAAAAGCATCGGATGGGCCAGATAACCCAGCCCATCCCATAAGCATCCGCTGTTCAATAAACTACGACGAGCATTGACGCTCCCCAGCTTGTGTCCGGCCCCCCTGCCGGTTATCAAGAGGCATGCGCTCCGTCTCATTTCCGTGCACCGACCAGCTTGTTTTGCAAGATCGCACCACGAGCCCGCCAGGCGTTCTGCTTGCCAT
>JALOTU010000190.1 GCA_025457725.1 Verrucomicrobiota bacterium | reverse complement strand
TCAACGCGGGGGCCAACCCGATCCGCTTCACCTCGGTCTTCGTCAGCAACAACGTGGTGCGAACGCCGTTCGATCAAACCTTCGCCACCCAGCCCGACATTCCCGCCGCCGGCATCTCGCTCTACCGCTTCTCGGCCGGCCATGGCGGACTGCAATGTTCGGCCTGCCACGGTTCCACCCACGCCATCTTCCCCAGCATTCACGCCAATGACAACCTGCGCAACCAGGCCATCCAGGGCCACGCGGGAACCACGGTGGAATGCACCGCCTGCCATACCGCCATGCCCACGGCCTTCGCGGGCGGCCCGCATGGATTGCACCCGGTCGGCAAGACGGCATTTGCCGAGAAGCGAGACAATCAGGAGAATCTTTTCCACGGCCACGCGAAGGAGGACGGCAATGTCGGGCTCGCTTCCTGTCGCGCCTGTCACGGGCTCGATGATCGCGGGACCGTGCTGTCGCGGGCGCACGCCGACCGGGTGCTCAACGCCGGCGGCTTCGGCACGAAACGGTTCTGGAGGGGACAGACGGTTGGCTGCTACGACTGTCACAATGGTCCCACCAGCGAGGCGCCCAGCGCGAACACACCGCCGGTGGTCGCCAGCCTCACCACCAACACCACCAGCGGCGCGCCGATCAGCTTCCCCCTGCCGGCCAGCGATCCGAATGCAAATCCACTCACCTTGCGGATCGTGTCGCAGCCGCATCACGGTTCCGTGGGCCTGAGCAACGCCGTCGCCACGTACTTTCCCGAGCCGGGGTTCATCGGCACGGATCAATTCACCTTTGCCGCGCGCGATGGCACCAGCGATTCGAATCTCGGGACCGGAACGGTGAGCGTCGCCCAGGGTCCGTTCGCCATCACCGCAACCACGCTGGTTCCGGACGATTACCCGGCGGGCTGGCCGGTTCCGTTCACGGTGGCGTCCACGCCAAGCAATGTCTGGGGAGCGGTCGCGCATCAATGGAACTACGGCGACGGCTCAGCGCCTGGAACCCATGCTCACGAGGCCCATGTCTATTCGGCGCCGGGCAGCTACGCCTGGCTCATCGTATCCGCCGTGAGCGACGGTCTCACCACCGTTTCCGTCACCAACAGCGGAAACATCGTCATCGGCAACCCCATGGAAGCAACCGTTCGCAAGCCAGCCGGTGGGGTCGAGATCTCCTGGCCGGCTCTGTCCGCCCAGGCGGTGCTGGAGGAAGCGGCCTGGCTGAATCCGACACCCACGTGGGTGGCCTCCACCAATCCGGTTGTCGTTGCGGCGGATCGCTGGTCCGCCACCGTGGCTCCCACCGGGCAGACACGGTTCTTCCGGCTTCGCCACGTGCAGTAGCGCCCGTCAGGACGGGGTTCGACCCGCTTCCGTCGCGCCCGCACCGGTCGGAAGACCGTCGGGGGGCGGCGGCGCCGGTTCCACATGCACCGTCACGTCCTGGACCGACAGCGGTGACGATTTCAGTTGGCGGCTCACGTCATGCGCGATTTCATGGCCGCGCCGCACCGTCAAGCCGCCGTCCACTTCCACATGGATTTCCACGAACAGCCCCAGGCCGCTCTTGCGCATGCGGCACTTTTCAACCCGGACGACACCCGGCACCGAAGAGGACAGCTCCCGGATCTGCTGTTGCAGCGGGTCGGGCACGGCGGCATCCATGATCTCGCCCAGCGCGGCGCGGAGGATGCGATACCCATTGAACACAATGACGGTGCACGCAAGCAGCGCCGCCCAATCGTCGGCGCTTTCGTAGCCCTCGCCGCCAAGGAGGGCGATCGAAATGCCGACGAACGCGGCGGCCGAGGTGATGGCGTCGGAGCGGTGATGCCAGGCGTCGCCCCGGACGGCGGTACTGGAGAGTTCGTCGCCCACCTTGAACACGAACCGGTAGAGCGCCTCCTTGGTGCCGATGACCAGCGCCAGCACCAGCAGGGTGAACGGCGCGGGCGCATGGTGGGGTGTGATGATCTCCCGCACACTCTGAACGCCGATGACCAACGCCGCCGCCAGCAGTGCACCGGCGACAACCACGCCCGCAACGGATTCCGCCTTGCCGTGGCCGTAGGGATGGGTGTCATCCGGAGGCAGCGAGGAGATCTTCAATCCCGTCCAAACCACCAGGGAACTCACGATGTCGGCGGTGGATTCAATGCCGTCGGCGATGAGGGCGTTGGAGTGGCCCACGATCCCGGCCACGATTTTCACCATCGCCAGCATGACGTTTACCGCCATGCCAACGCCGGCCGCCATCAACCCTGGTTTGACCGAGCGCATGGAATCGAATCCGCCAGTCCGTCACCGGACGCCGCCGTCCGGCTTCCCGATCCCGCTATTTCGCGCCCACATCCAGGCAGACGAAATCGCCTTTGGCGTTGCGGCAGTAAATGCGTCCGTTGGACAGCACGGGGGTTGTCCAACACTTGCCCCCCAGCACCTGGGCGCGGGAGATGACCTTGAACCCGGCGGGCGAGGTCTCGGCGCAATACAGCTCCCCCTTCTCCCCCAGCACAATCAGCTTGCCATCCGCCAGCATCAGCGAGCCCTTGCCCACGGATTTCTCGGTCCACTTGACCTCGCCCGTCTCCAGCGACAAGCAGCGGAGTTGTTTGTCGTCGATGCCGTAAACATGGCCCTGCCACAAAACACCCCCGCTCATCTGGCTGCTCATGTTCTTGTTCTCCCAGACCAGCGTCGGCTCTCCCCCGGACACCTGGATCAGGGCGCAGCCGTGACCGTAACCGGAGGTGATGAAGAAGCGGTCGCCTCCAATCACGATGGGATCGGCCGCGTTGACGTCATATTGCGTTTTCCAGGGAAAGCGCCAGAGCACGGACCCGTCCTTCACGCGGACGGCCAGCAGATCCTCCTTGCCCATCAGCGCCACGCAGGGTTCCGCGCCGGTGAGGAATGGTACCGGGGTGGAATAACCCGATGGCCCCGCGCCGCTGCTCCACACCACCTCCCCGGATTGCTTGTTCAAGGCAATGCCGGAATCGCCCGCGTTGAGAATCACCAGGTCGCCCTGCACCAGGACGGATCCGGCGAAACCCCAGGTGGGTTCCTCCAGATTCAGGTCCGCCGCCACAAACTTCTGCCAGATCACCTTGCCGCTCGCCGCGTCCAGGCAGAGCACCAATCCCGACTTGCTGAAGGTGTACACACGGTTCCCCTCGACCGTGGGCGTGGCGCTCGGCCCGCCTTCGTAAAGCTTGGGCGCCAGCTTCTGCTTGTAGGAATGCGTCCACACCGTGTCTCCCGTGTTCACGTCAAAACAAAACACCGTGTCCTGATCCCCCGCATTGCCCAGCGTGTACACCCGCCCGCCACTCACGGCAGCGGAGGCGAACCCGGTCCCCACACGCGCCTTCCACAAGAGTCGGGGGCCCGCGGAGGGCCAGACGGATTGCCAACCCGTCTCGCTGGAGATGCCATCGTGCGCGGGCCCGCGCCAGTTGGGCCAGTCGCCCGCCCCAAGCGGGCCGGAGGCGAACAGAAGAATGCACAGCGTGCCGGCGGCAGATACAGTTTTCATGCTCTGAACCTGTAACCGCAGGGTAACAGGGTGTCAATCTTCACCGGCTTCCACGCCGCAACGCGGACACTTCTGTGTTGATCGCACGACCAAAATCGGACCTGCTTCACAAGGTCCCCCTCATGAACCGGACATCGGGGCTCGGACATTCCTGTTGTCCGCGCGAATCTGTCGCACCCAACTCGCGGACAGGAATGCCCGCGCTCCGCTCCCAGGGCAAACGCGTCAAATGAGTATGAGTCTTCGGGGTAGCGCCGGTTTTTAACCGGCCTGGGGGTGTGGTGGCAAGCAGGTGGGGTCACTTTGCCGGCTGGAAAGCCGGCGATACTTCCCGGGTTGAGACGCGTCTGCCCGGCTCCGCTCCGACCTTCACTCGACAAATCCCGGGCCGACGGCCATGCTCCCGCCAATGGCTCAAGCCCATTCTCATCTGGATTCATTGTGGACCGAATATCGCGAGGTGTTTCATCACTGGGACGATCTCACGCTCGCCCGCTGGCTGGCGCAGACGCTGGGCCAGTTCGAGGGCCGCGCGTGGCGGATGTCGCATCCATTGATGGGCGCCTACCGGCTCGCCGCCCAGCTCGCGCACGATCGGCAGATCTGGTTCAAACGCCTGGCCACGCCCCCCGCCGCCTACACCGAATCCCCCTGTTGCCGCGCGCCCATGCTGCCCCTGCTCACCCGCGACGTGCGGGAGTCGGGCCTGATCTGTCCGCACTGCGACGAACCCCTTCTGTCCGCGGACGAGCTGCCGAAGGAATGTCGTCCGGGAATCCTGGAGTGGGCGACGGAATACGCCCCCGTTCATGCGGTGGCGCACTGGGATGACGCGCAGCGCAAGGCCTGCGGCGATTACGACGGCGCGTTCGAGGAGGCGGCGAAGACGGCCGAAGCCCTGCTGGCCCGCGCCGGTGACGAGGTGGCGCCGCTGCTGTTGGACCATTATCCGGCCGTGGTCTGGGAGGACCAGGATGAATGCCTCGAGGTGCGTCCCGAGGACGTGAAGCTCTAACCGTCCGTGATCCGCAAACTGCTCAAGTGGTTCCTCTACCTCTGCCTGCTGCTCCTGGCCGGTCTCATCACGCTGGTGCTCTGCAAGGATACCCTCATCCGGAACCTCACCGAACGCCGCATCACCGCCCAGACCGGTTTGTACGTCCGGATCGATCGCCTTCATGTCGGGTTCCGCGAACCGGTCATCTCGATGCAAGGCTGCAGGCTCTACAACCTGCCCGAGTTCGGCGGCGGTTTGCTGCTGCACCTCAAGGATCTGCATCTGGAATATGATCCCGAGGCGCTGCAATCCGGCGCCCTCCACCTGCACCTGGTCCGACTGGATCTCGAGGAACTGAACATCGTTCGCAACGCGGCCGGCCGGACCAACCTCACCGACTTCATCGACCGCGCGGGCACCGAGGGGCGGGACGCGTTGTCGCGCCGACTGCCGGCCGGCGACTTCGGTTTCACCGGCATCGACACGTTGGACCTTTCGCTGGGACGCATCCGCTTCCTCGACCTGCGCGACGCACGCCGCAACCGCGAAGCCTACTTCGGGGTGAAGCATGTGGAGATCAAAAACATCCGCAGCCAGGATGATCTCTACGGAGTCGCCGCCATCGTTCTGCTACGCAGCGGCGTGGTGAATCTGGGGGCCCCGCCCAGGCAGGACGGCACCCGGTCCGTCGGCATACTTGATCTCGGGATGGATTGGCTGAAGAGCGCATTGGGCTTGGATTTTAGGCTTCCGACCGAAACCAAGACCAACCCTCCCACCGCGGAAGGCCCATCGCCCTGATCCCGGCTTCTCTCCAGGAGAAAGGCCTTTATCCGTAACTATTCAGTAGGGAGTCCGTTGGGGTCGTAGTTCACGGGCAAGCCGGAAGGGAGGCGACCGGCGTTTACCCGCGCCAGAGCGGGGTGCTACCGGCGGGGCCGAGGACGTCAGCGTCTGCTCACCGGACGCGCGGCCCGCCTTCCCGC
>JALOTU010000189.1 GCA_025457725.1 Verrucomicrobiota bacterium | reverse complement strand
AAACTGCGGAAACGAAATCAATGAAAAGGCGTATGTGTGCCTGAAATGCGGCGTGCGGCCTCACGATGGAACGGCGCACTGCCCGGCGTGCGGGAAGGATACCCAGCCCGGAGCCGTGGTCTGTGTCCATTGCGGCGCCCAACTGCCCGCCTCAACGGCGCAAAGAAAGGCGAGTGCGGACAAGAAGCTGATCGCCGGGATCTGCGGAATCCTGTTGGGCGCCTTGGGCGTTCACAAGTTTGTCCTGGGATACACCACCTCCGGGGTGGTGATGTTGCTGGTGACCATCATCGGGTTTTTTCTCACCTGCGGCATTGCCCCGGCCATCGTGGCCATTATTGGGTTGATCGAGGGCATCATCTATCTGACGAAGACGGACGAGGAATTTGACGCCACCTACATTGCCGGGCAGCGGCCGTGGTTTTAAGTGGGGCGAGGAGGGCGCGGCGGGGGGGTGTCCCCGCCGCGCTGAGGGGGCCAACGCGCGATGCCCGCCACAAGGCATGGAGGAGGGTTCGCCAGTGGTCCGCGAAGAGGTATTCGGTTTCTGTCCCCGCTTGCTGCCCCCCGGTGAGGATAAAGTCGCTGCGGCTGGGGTTGTAAGGATCGCTGAGGTGAAAGGTCTGAACGGGTTTCAGGACAGCAGATGGCAGAACATGGCGTCCCGCAGCTTGGGCTCAAACCAAGTGCTCTTGGGGGGCATGATCCCCCCAGCATCCGCGATGGTCATGAGATCCTCGATGCTCGTCGGAAACATGGAGAAGGCACAGGCGTGACCGCCGTTGTTCACCAGCTTCTCCAGTTCGGAGATGCCGCGGATGCCGCCGACAAAACTGATGCGCTCGCTTGTGCGGGGGTCGTCGATGCCGAGCAGGGGGGCCAGGACGTGGTTCTGTAGCAAGGAGACATCGAGGGCATCAATCGGACTTTGCGTGGCGGTGAGCTCCGGCCGGAATTTCAGCGTATGCCATGTGCCATTGAGGAAGAGGCGCAGATCGTGTTTCTGGGTCGGTGTGCCGTTTGTTCCCCGGGTCACGTCAAACACGCCTTCCAGCTTCCGGACCAGCTCGTCGCTGGAAAGGGAACCAGGCGCTGTGCCCGGCGCCGTTGCGGGCCTGGAACACGCGTGCCGCGGCGGCGCTGCGATGATGGCCGTCGGCAATGTAGAGGCACGGGATCCTGGCGAACCCGGATTCGATCTGCCGGATGCCGTCCCGATCCCGGATCGTCCACGAGGTATGCCGCACCCCGTCCTTGCCGGTGAAGTCCACGTCGGGCGCTGCGGACGTCCGGGTTGCCACAAACCGGTCGAACGCGGGCACGGCCCGGTTTGCGCGTTCAATGCTTCCATGTGGCGGACGCGGTCATCCTCCTTGTCGGGCCGGGTGAACTCATGCTTCTTGATGGCGCCGTCCAGATACTCCTGGCAGCCGGCCACGGCGACCAGGCCGGTTTGGCTGTGGTCTCCCATGATCTGGCGGTAGAGATAAAAGCAGGGTTGATCCTCCTGCCGAAGCGCCCCCTGCGCGATCAACTGATCGAAGTTTTTCCTGCCGGTGGCGTAAACCTCTGCCGCACAGGGATTCGTGCCGGGCGGAAGATCGATTTCGGGTTTGCTTACATGCAAAAAGCTCAGCGGGTTGCCTTCGGCCATCCGCCGCGCCTCCTCCGAGGACATCACATCATAGGGCAGTTCGCAGATGCGGTGGGCCAGCTCGGGTTTGGGTTTGAGTGCGGCAAAAGGTTTGATGGTCGCCATAAACAGGGGCGAAAACATAGGTTCACCGCCTCCCTGAGGCACGCACATTCTGCCGAAATGGGGCTTGCGGGAGTTGGGGCGGGCCGATAATGTCTGCGTTCTTTAATTTGGAACTGAATTATGGCACGGCATTGTGAACTGACTGGCAAGGGCCCGATCAAGGGCAGCAAGATCTGGCGCTCGGGCAAGGCGAAGAAACTCGGTGGCATCGGCACGCATGTGACCGCCATCACCAAGCGGCGTTTCTTTCCCAACCTGCAGCGGGTGAAGGTGCAGCTGCCCAGCGGCGAGGTGCGCTACATACGGGTGGCGGCCAGCGCGATCAAGAAGGGTCTGGTGGCCAAGGCGCCCAGGCGGACCTGGAAAAAGCCGGAGGCCAAGCCCGCCAAGAAGGGTTGAGTCAAATCCCCAATTTCACCAACGCCGCATTCGATCGAATGCGGCGTTGACTTTTTAGGTCCGGGACGATGCCAGGTATCCGTCCGGGTTGCGGCTACTCGGCCTTGTTGCCAATGCTCAGCAGGTTCAGCCGGAAACCGATTTGGAAGTGCAGCCACGACAGATCGCCGGACTCCTCCCCCATGCCATTGACGTCGATCTGGTTGTTCCACGACTGGATGTATTTCACCTGGCCGAACAGGCTGACGTCGCGATTGAAGTAATACTCGATGCCGCCGCCCACCGCGAAGGCGGGGGCAAAGCCCTTGGAATCGACCGTGACATAAATGGGTTTTTCGTAGCGGTCGTTGACTTCGCCGTAGGTTCCCCCAAAACCGGCCAGCAGATAGGGGGCGATCTTGCCGTTCATCATGGGGTAACGGAACCGCATGCTCGGTATCAGCGCATAGGTGGCGTACTCGCCCACGCCGCCGCTCACCCCACCGATGCTGTCCAGCTGGATCACGCTTTCATAGTAATCCACCGGGATTTCGAAACTGAAATGGCGCCCGAAGTTGAATCCGAGGGCAAGCTCCACCGATTCCCCCACCGTGCCGATCGAGGCGGACTCCGGAACCAGGGTCACTCCGGGCACCCAATTGCCGTCCGTGATGACCGCTCCGCCAAACCCGGCGCCGAAATAGATCCGGATGGGGGGTTCCTCCACCACATCGAACAGCTTCAGTTTGGTGGTGTCGTCGAGGTAGGCGCGGAAGCCGAAGGTGCCGACAAAATCCGCCATGTCGAACGTGCCCGCTTGTCCGTCCACGCTGATGTTCAACTGATCGAGCCAGATGTATTTGCCCTCCAGGTTGAACGCCACGTTGTCGTTGATGAACAGGTCCACGCCCACGCCCGCGGTGATCACCAGTTCGGTTCCCTGGGCATCAACAGAGGTCCCGAAGCCATCCTGGGTGGGGTCATTGTAATCGTACCAGCCAATGCCGGCGCCCGCGACCACGTAGGGCACCACGCGGTCGTGCACCAGCGGAAGGCGCAGTCGCACCTGCGGGGCCAGTGACAAAAGGGATTCCTCGCCGATCTTGGTTCCGAAGGGATCAAAGTCCTTTTCATAGCTGTCGAACGCCAGCTCCAATCCGACGTGGCGGTTGAGGTCGGCGCCGACCGAGAAGCCCCACATGTCCTGAACCCCCCAGACGGTGTCGAACTCGCCGCTGCGCAGGTGCACATAAGGCCGGATGCGGGTCGCCAGGTTGGTCAGCTCGATCGCGCTGGTCGTGTTGGTGCCGGCAGGTTCCCCGGCGTGGACGCGCTGGATTCCTCCCGAGAGCAGGAGGACCACGCCTCCCAGCACCAGGAATCGGCACAGAGCAGGCGAGAGGCGGGAGGGCGAAACGCGTTCAAATGTCATAAGTCGAGTATGGCCAAGGATGCGACGAACCGGTTTGTCCTGAGGGGATCCTGCAGGGCCCGCACAGAATTCAGCACTCCGGACCGGTGTCAAGAATTGACTGCGGTCCGCGGGCAGGGGCGCGTTGAAACACGGGGGATGGTGGCTGGGTGAGCCTGAGGCGCTTCCGACACGGCGCTTCCGCAAACTTGACTTGCCGGTGTCTTTCGGGAACATCGCTGCGGTTATGCCATTGTTCACGATTCAGAATAACTTTCAGTACGACATCGTGCGCCAGATCTACGAGGGTGGGATGGGGATCGTGTATGAGGCAGAACAGCTGGGAGCGTCGGGATTCGTCAAGCGCGTGGCCATCAAGGTGGTGCGACAGCACTACGCCACCCAGAAGGAGTTCATCGAGAATTTCATCGGCGAAGCCAAGCTGGTGGCCGATTTGATCCACACCAACATCGTCCAGACCTACCACTTCGGCGAAAGCCAGGGGATGTATTTCATCGCCATGGAATTGATCCGCGGCGTGAACCTGGAACAGTTCGGCAATCAACTGGTGGACAAGCGGGTGCGGCTCTCCAAGGAACTGGCGGTGTTCATCGCCAGCCGCGTGTGTCGCGGACTGGCTTACGCCCATGCCAAGGCCGACAAGGACGGCAAGCCACTGGGGATCGTGCATCGGGACGTGAGTTTCAAGAACATCATGATCGCGTTCGAGGGGGACGTGAAACTCACCGACTTCGGCATTGCGAAGGCCCGTGGATTTTTGACGGACAAGGAGGGCGAGGTGGTCGCGGGCAAGGCGGATTTCATGAGTCCCGAGCAGGCGGACTTCCAGATCACCGACAAGCGGTCCGACCTCTTCTCCGCCGGCGTGGTCCTGGCGCATCTGTTGTTGGGCCGGAACATTTTCAAGGGCGCCAACCCGGAGGAGTCGCGGGATCGGATCATGACCATGAGCCTGCCGGACTTCCGGTCGATGGATGACCGGGTGGATGACCGCCTGAACGAGATCCTGCAAAAGGCCCTCGCGCGGGATCTTCATCACCGCTACCCCACCGCCGATGAGATGCTCTACGATCTGGAGCATTACATTTATCACAGCGGTTACGGGCCCACCAACGAAACGCTCGGCAAGTTCATCCGGGAACTGTTTGGACAGAATCCGCCCGCCCGCAAGGTGGAGGGCTCGGGCGGCGACACCCTGGTGCTGGAGGAAACCGCGCGGTTGCGCTCCCTCAAGCCATGAAGCGCCCCGCCTCCGCGAACGTGGTCCGGCTCGGTCTGCTGCAGACCCGCGCGACGCCGGATCCCCGACGCAATTTCCGCCACACCCTGGCGTTGGCGGAGAAGGCCGCGCGCCAGGGCGCCCAGATCATCTGCACGCAGGAGTTGTTTTGCTCCCAGTACTTCTGCCAGTCGGAGGATTACGCGAATTTCAAGCTGGCGGAACCCATCCCCGGCCCGAGCACCGACGCGTTCCGCAAACTGGCCCGGAAACACCGGGTGGTGGTGATCGCCTCGCTGTTCGAGAAACGCGCGGCGGGGGTTTACCACAACACCGCGGCGATCATCGATGCGGACGGCTCGTTGCTGGGGATCTACCGGAAGATGCACATTCCGGATGATCCGTTGTACTACGAGAAGTTCTATTTTACACCCGGGGACCTCGGTTTCCGGGCCTGGGACACGCGCTACGGCCGGATCGGCGTGCTCATCTGCTGGGATCAGTGGTATCCGGAAGCCGCCCGGCTCACCGCCATGCAGGGGGCGCAGATTCTGTTTTACCCCACCGCCATCGGCTGGCATCCGTCCGAGAAGGCCAAGGTAGGCGTCGAGCAGCACGCCGCCTGGGAGACCATTCAAAGGTCGCATGCCGTGGCCAATGGCTGTTATGTCGCAGCCGTGAACCGCATCGGACGCGAGACACCGGTGGGTGGCGAGGGGATCGAGTTCTGGGGCCGGAGCTTTGTGGCCGGCACTTCGGGGGAGATTCTGTCGCAGGCGCCGGGGGAGCAGGAGGCGGTGATGGTGGTTCCAGTGGACCTGGCGCGCGTGGACGAGACCCGCACCCACTGGCCGTTTCTGCGCGATCGTCGCATCGATGCCTATGAGGGCATCACGCGCCGGTTCCTGGACTGAACAGCGTCGGGCGGGCGTGGGGCCTTGTGCCGCTCCGCGTTCCCAGTGTCTCGGTGTTGAGATTCGGCAGGTTCCGTTGCCCGGAGGTGGCGAAGGTCCGCACACTGCACGCACGAGCCCATGAAATACATTCTCGCACTGGATCAAGGAACCACGAGTTCGCGCGCCATTGTCTTCGACCAGGCCGGCACGGTCCGTTCCCAGGCGCAGCAGGAGTTCACGCAGCATTTCCCCCGTCCCGGCTGGGTGGAGCACGATCCGGAGGACATCTGGTCTTCACAGTTGCAGGTGGCCGCGGAAGTCCTGCGCACCGCCGGCCTGGGCGCGGACGATCTCGCGGGCATCGGCATCACCAACCAGCGGGAGACCACCCTGGTGTGGAATCGTCGGACAGGCAAGCCCGTGAGTCCCGCCATCGTCTGGCAGGACCGGCGCACCGCCGGGTTGTGCGACCGGTTGAAGGCCGATGGCCTGGCGGCGGTGTTCCGGAAGAAGACCGGGCTGGTGATCGATCCCTACTTCGCGGGAACGAAGTTGAAGTGGATTCTGGACGAGGTGCCGGGCGTCCGCGCGCAGGCCGAAAAGGGGGAGCTGGCTTTTGGCACGGTGGATTCCTGGCTCGTCTGGAAACTGAGCGGGGGCCACCTGCATGTCACTGATGCCACGAACGCCTGCCGCACCCTGCTGTTTAACATACACACCGGTAAGTGGGATGGGGAATTGATGGAGATTCTCGACATTCCCGCGTCCCTGTTGCCCCGGGTGGTTTCGTGCAGCGAGGTGTACGGCGAGGTGGTTGGGGAAAACGTACTGGCCGGCGTGCCCCTCTCCGGCATGGCCGGGGATCAGCATGCCGCGTTGTTCGGGCAGGCCTGTTATCAGCCGGGCATGGCCAAGAACACCTACGTGGCTTCGCGACGGGCTCGGCATCATCGGGAGCTCGGGTGAAGTGGAGGCGCTTGCGGCCGGCGTGCCGGACAATGGCGGCGTGTTCTTTGTGCCCGCATTCGCCGGGCTGGGCGCGCCTCACTGGGATCCCTATGCACGGGGCACCCTGGTCGGCCTCACCCGAGGAACCACCTCGGCCCACATCGCGCGGGCCGCGCTCGAGTCCATCGCCTTCCAATCCGCCGACGTGCTCGACGCCATGCATCGTGATTCCGGCATCGAGCTCAAGGAATTGCGGGTGGACGGCGGCGCCTGTGCCAACAATCTGCTGATGCAGTTCCAGGCCGATCTGCTCCAGGTGCCCGTGCTCCGCCCCAAGGTCGTCGAGACCACCGCCCTGGGCGCGGCGTATCTTGCGGGGCTGGCGGTGGGGTTTTGGAACAGCACGGACGACCTCGCGGACCATTGGCGTTTGGACCGGCAGTTCGATCCGCAGCGGACGCCGGCGGCCATGGCCGCGCTGCGGACGGATTGGCGGCGCGCGTTGGAACGCAGCGGCGGCTGGGAACGAAAGGTTCGCGCATGAACCGGGAACAGGCGCTCGCCCAGGTGGCGGACCGTAAGACGTGGGATTTTGTTGTCATTGGTGGCGGCGCCACGGGACTGGGCTGCGCGGTGGACGCGGCCCACCGGGGTTACCGGACCCTGCTGCTGGAACAACACGATTTCGCCAAGGGCACGTCCAGTCGCAGCACCAAGCTGGTGCATGGCGGGGTGCGCTACCTCAAACAG
>JALOTU010000188.1 GCA_025457725.1 Verrucomicrobiota bacterium | reverse complement strand
GCACGGGGGGAGGCCGACGCGCCGGATATCGATGGCCGGGTCTACCTGCGCGGCAAACTGCCGGTGGGCCGGTTCGCCAAAGTCCGCGTCGTCGGCCACACGGATTACGATCTGATCGCCGAACCGGTTTGAAGGGCCGGGACAGCCACGTCCGCGCTCCAGTAATCCCGGACCGCGCCATCCTCCGGGGGCGCAGATACCTCCACACTCCGATCACGCCCGTCCCCCGCAGCTGCGTCCGTCCTGCCGGGATCCTGAACGGCAGCCTTGTGTTTGACCGCTTCAACCGCTATTCGACTGGCTGACCTGAATGAATGTCCCCAACCAGCTGACCTTGTCGCGCCTGATCCTGACGGTGTTCTTTTTGGTGGCGTTGTTCCTCGAGTTTCCCTGGCACACCACGGTGGCGCTGGCGTTGTTCGTGGCGGCAAGCCTCACCGATTTCTATGACGGCATGATAGCGCGCCGGGATCAACTGATCACCAACTTCGGGATTCTCCTCGACCCGCTGGCGGACAAGATCCTCACCTGCTCGGCCTTCATTGCCTTTGTGGAGCTGGGCGAGATTCGGGCGTGGATGGCGGTGCTGATCGTGGCCCGGGAACTGGCCATCACCGGCCTGCGCCTCCTGGCGGTGTCGAAGAACGAGGTGCTGGCGGCGGACGGTTGGGGCAAGCAGAAGACCATCTGGCAGATCATCGCCATCATCTCCATCCTGGTGGTGATGAGTTACGAGAGCTGGCCGGTGGTGGGGCCGGCGGTGTTTGGCTGGACCCTTGCCGGCCAGGCCTGGTCGGTCTGGTTTCGTGACCTTTCCATTTGGGTGACCGTGGCGCTGACCGCCCTCTCCGGCTGGCTCTATCTGTGGCGCAACCGGAAGATCTACCTGTCCGACATGTGACCCGCCGGGACACCTCAACCGGGTGACGATGCGGGTGAAAGTTGCGACGTGGTGGTGCCGACCTTTCCCAAACCTGCTCCCAAACCCAAGGGCCCGCTCGGGATCGATCCGGCCGACAAGCTCAACGGTTTGTTCCCGGCAGCGGCAGGTAGCCACCATCGGAACCGGCGGCGGGTTGGTAGGCGGGCGGAGGCAGGTCCCCGAGGGGATCCGGCCCGGGTGCCGCCTCGTGCGTGCGGCGAAAGAGCAGGACCAGGGCGAGCACCACCAGCAGGAGGATCACGATCAGGCTGCGCTTCCAGCCGAAGCGCACCATCTGGAGCGCCAGGAAATCCAGCAGGCCCCGGCGATGGCCCGTCCCGGCGGCGGCTTGAACCGCCTCCCCCTGCTGCTTCATCTCGGCGGACAGGTCGTCCATGATCCGCATGACATCCAGCTGGAGAAGTTTGGCGTAAGTGCGCACGGATCCGCGGATGTAAACCGGCGCGGGAAAGGGCGCGTAGTTCCCCTCCTCCAGCGCGATCACATGGTCGGTGCGCATGTTGGTGGCTTCCGCCACCTCCTGCACACGGAGTTTGCGGGCCTCTCGGGCCGCGCGAAGTTGCTCGCCAACGGTCGGCATGTGCCTAAGAACTAGCGGATTCACCGCCGTCTTGGCAACAGCAGCCTTAACGATCCGCGGTCGTGAAGGTGGCCATGATGGGACGGTGATCCGACCCGATGCCCCAGTTGGGCGCGGTCAGGACATACGTCCCGCCCTCCTCCCATTCCCGAGCCATCCCCGCGCTCACCAGGATGTAATCCAGCCGGCTGTAGGTGTCTTCCACCCCGTAATAGTGAGTCCACACCACATTGCGTGGAGCCCAGGCGGGGTTTCTGGGATTGGGCTGATCATCGCCATTGCGTTCGGCCGGCCGCGTGTCCCGCAGGGCTTCGCGGCCGCGCCCCACCAGGGCCTTGACCGGAGGCGCGTTGTAGAGATCGTTGAAGTCGCCGCACACAATCACATTGGCGTCGGGGTTCCGGCTCAATCGTTCGTCCACCAGCCGACGCAGAAGCTTGGCTTCCTCGAGGCGCATTTCCGCCTCATCCGCCTCCGCAACCGGGCGTTTGGACTTCAGGTGGGCGTTGAAGAGCGTGAACGCGTAATCGCTGTTGACGCGGACCTCGACCTCGGCAAACCCGCGACTCACATGCAGTCGGCGGCCGCTGAGCAGGTAGGCCTCGTTGGTGTGGGGGGTGCGGCTGGAGAACGGAAAGCGGCTGAGCACGGCAACGTGGATATTGGTGTCCCAGCCGGCAATCCACTCGGAATGGGGCAGATCCAGGCCTTGCGCCTTGAGCGACGCCTGCAATTCCCGCAGCGCGCTCGGGGCCCCGATTTCTTGAAGCGCCAGGACGTCGGGCTGCAGTGCCAGGATGTTGTCCCGCACCTTCGCCCGGGCTTCCGCACTTTTGGCGCGGCGCGAATCCGTGTCCTGGTCGAGGTAATTCTCGACGTTGTAGGTCGCCACGCGAAAGGTCTCCGCCCGGGCCGATAGAACGGCCAGCAAAGCCAACCCGGCCAGCAGGGCGGCCGTCCATTGCCTCTTCTTCTTCATGCAGCCCACAGTGGGCCACGGGTCGGGGCCGCGTGTCAAAGCCGAATTGTCCGGGGAACGCGGCGGAATCGAGGAACCGACAAACCTTTTGCATTATCGCTTCCCGGAGCTAAACTGGAAGGCCATGTCCAAACCCGGATTGATCGAAGTCCCGGCGTCGCCCGACCAGAAGGTTGCGAGGGCAAAACTCAGGGATCGGCAGAGCGAACGCGATCATCGCCAGCTGCGCATTGACAAGGTGGGGGTGCGCAACCTGCGGTTCCCCATCCAGGTGCGCGACAAGGCCCACGCGGTGCAGAACACGGTCGCCACCATCGGCATGTTTGTGGACCTGCCCGAGGAATTCAAGGGGACCCACATGAGCCGGTTCATCGAGGCGCTCAACGCCCATGGGGAGGTGATTCATGTGGAGAACATTTCCGACATCCTCCACTCGCTCCAGCAGCGGCTGCATGCGAAGACCTCGCACATCGAGATCGAGTTCCCCTTCTTCCGGGTCAAGTCGGCGCCGGCCAGCGGCAAGGAGGCGGTGATGGATTATCTGGCGCGGTTTGAGGCGGCGGCCTGCGGGGAGGAGACGGATTTTGTGCTCACCGTGAAGGCCAACGTCACGACCCTGTGCCCCTGTTCCAAGGCCATTGCCCGGTATGGCGCGCACAATCAGCGCGGGGAGGTCACGGTGCAACTGCGATCGCGGGGGGTGGTCTGGATCGAGGAGGTGATCGACCTGATCGAGGCCTCGGGCAGCTCGGAGCTTTATGCGCTGCTGAAGCGGGAGGACGAGAAGGTGGTGACGGAGCGCGCCTACGAGCACCCGGTGTTCGTGGAGGATCTCGTCCGGAACGTCGCCCTGCGGCTCAAGGCGCATCCGGAAATCACCTGGTGGAAGGTGGAGGCGGAAAACCAGGAGAGCATCCACAACCACAATGCCTATGCCTGCATTGAGATGAGCTGAATTCCGGGCGCGCCAACCCGTTCCCAGCACCCTGAAATTTTTTGTGGATTTCCTCCCCGCCTCTGTTAGATTCGCCGACCTTCGCCGGCCCCAAGGTGGCTGCATTTCCGCCCTGGCGAAGGGTTGAATCATTCATTTGAAGACGGACGATGTTACTGTGACGGCCAAGAAAAACTCAGCAAAGAAGGCTCCGGCCAGGAAAGCAAACGGTGGCGGACCCGCCACGGCAGCCGCGATTCTCGGACTGCCGATCGGCAAGACCCGGGCGAAAGCCCCTTCCATCGCGTTCAAGGTGAAACCCGAGTGGCGCCAGTTTCAGGAGCGGCTCCTGGAGCTGCGCGAGCAGCTGCTCAAACAGCGGGATGGGCTGGCCAAGGATTCCGCCCAGGAAATGGCCAGCTACAGCCTGCACATGGCCGATTCGGGCACGGATAATTTCGACCGTGATTTCGCGCTGAGCCTGTTGTCCTCCGACCAGGACGCCATTTACGAGATCGACGAAGCCCTTCGCCGGATGGAGCGCAAGAGCTACGGCGTGTGCGAGCTGACCGGCAAGCCCATTCCGAAGAGCCGGCTGGAAGCCATTCCGTGGACGCGCTTCACGGTGCAGGCCCAGGCGCAGCTGGAACGGGAGGGCGCCATGCGCCAGCGCCGCCTCGGGTCGCTGGGAACCATTGAAAGCGGGTCCATGACCGACACCTCCCCGGACGAAGGCGACTCCGAAGACAAACCCACGAAGGAAAAGGACTAATCATGCCTCGCGAGATCATCACCATTGAGTGCAGCGAAGCGCGCAAGGAGGGCAAGCCCCCTTCCCGCTACACCACCACGCGCAACAAGAAGCTCAAGCCCGAGAAGCTGGAAATCAAGAAATTCAACCCCTTCCTGAAGCGCCACACGGTGCATCGGGAGGTCAAGTAACCTTATGCCACGCAAGACCAACACCGAGAAATCCGATCGCCGCGGAGGAAAACGCACGCGCAGTTCCTACGGCGAATCCCGCACCTCCCGGCCCAAGCCGAAGACCGATTTCACCATCGACGCGCTCGACTTCAAGAACAACAACCTGCTGCGCCAGTTTGTGACCGACCAGGGCCGCATGCTGCCGCGCAAATACACCGGCATGCCGGCCCGTTACCAGCGCAAGTTCAGCAAGGTGACCAAGCGCGCGCGCCAGATGCTCTTGATGAAGTAACGCCCCGCTCTCCCTTGGCCCCGCATGGTGCGTGCGGGGCCTTTTTGTTGGTGCGCCCGGCGGGCGGAAGGCATCCCGTCCGCCATCCCACCCGTCCGGTTCACCGCAGGAAATCCACACGCGCGCTGAGTTCCGGCGTCAGGAAGCGATCCGGATCCTCCACCTGCACCTTGATCTGCAACGTGCCTTTCGACCGGTTGGCCTCGGGAGCAATCTCCTTCACGTATCCCTCATAGACCTTGTCCGGATACGCCTCGGGACTGACACGGCATTTCTGGTCCAAAGCAACCTTCGAGAGGTCGGACTCATTCATGTCGATCTCAATCTGGATGTCCCTCGGGTTGGCCAGCGCCACCAGGGCGGTGCTGGGACCGCGTGTCCCGCCGAAACTCTGCGGGGTGACGAGTTCATCCGGGTCCACCAACCGCTCGAGGATCACCCCGTCGATCGGGGAACGGATGATGCACCAGTCCACATAGGCTTGCGCCAGCTGCCGGACCCCCTCCAATTCGATCAAGCTGGCCTTGGCGGATTCCAGCCGCAGGATGGCGTCGTCCCGCGCCTGGGCGGATTCGATGTCGGTGCGCGCGAGCCGGTTGATGCGTTCGTAGGACAATTCCGCCTGCTTGAGGGCGGCGCGCGCGCTGGCGGTGCGCCCATCGACCTCCTTCAACCGCGCCTGGAACTCCGTGTCATCCAACGTCACCAGCACCTGGCCATTGGTGACGGAATCGCCCTTTTCCACCCCGATCCAGTTGACCACCCCCATGAACCGCGGGCTCAGCTCAATGCGGGTGCCGTTGATGATGTAACCGCTGACCGTCAGCACCACGCCGTCGCCGGACCGGGCCGGCACATCCGGCTGGGTGGCGGCACTTTCAGCGGC
>JALOTU010000187.1 GCA_025457725.1 Verrucomicrobiota bacterium | reverse complement strand
TGACTCACTCAGCCGTAAGTATGCGGTAAGGAACAGGAGGAAGCAGAGGAAGCGGAGACTGGGCTCGAGCATTCAGTGAATCGGGATGAACCGCATAGGCTCACCATTCAGTGAGTGCTCGGGTGGATTCTGAAGAGGCATTTTGATTTGTCCCAAAGCTCTGCTCTCTCTGCTGCCTCCTGTTCAAATGCATGGATCCGGCTCAGAGGCAGCAACGCTGGACGGTGGGAGCCCGGCAAAGTGAAGCGGTCCTGACAGGTGAAAACCCACCGGTGCACACGGAAACCACGAGGAAGATTTTGGCGCGACCCATTTCGTCAGCGAGCACCACAGGCGGTTTGTTTCCCTCCCCAGCACGAAGGCCCGATTTCGGATCTGGGTTCATATGCGTGTGAAACCGCATGTTTTGGAGGGAGTGCCGGTTTTTAACCGGTCCGGGGATAGGGGGCATGGAGGCGGGTCCAATTTGCCGGTTGAAAAGCCGGCGATACCTCCCGGATCAAGACATGTTCGCCCCGCTGAAGCGGTGATAACTACGCAGGCGCTGTGCTATCGGCCAACCCCTTACCCGACCTTCGCCCCTCCTCTCCCCAGCGGATGGTGAAAGGGACGGGGCGAGGGGCTTCCGGCCACAGAATTCATGGAATCGCTCCAGGACCAGCCACCACATTGGTCCCCAGCAGGTTGGTCAGTGAACGGAGTGGAAGCATCTGGACCTGGTCGGAGATGATGATGTTTCTTGCCTTCACGGGCCGGGTTACAGCAGCGTCTGAGGCGAGCGCACTGCGATGGTCCGCCAGATCAAGGAGACATTGTTTGAAATAATGCCGTCCGCCCCCATGTCGAGCATCTCGTTGGCGACCCGGGGGTCATCAATCGTGTAAACCCAGACCTTCATCCCCTGTTGGTGCGCATAAGCGACCGCGTCGGATGTAATCTGCCGGTTCCACACCACGATTCGGGCACCGGCTTCCTTGACTTCGTCGACCCATGTCGGGTCCAGAATCTTCTCCGACTCTTCAAGCTTCTTGCCGGAACGCGACCAGGGGGGGCCAAGCGCGGCCAGAACCTGTCGGGGTTCCAACGCATGGAAGTCCTTCAGATAGGTCCAGTCAAAGGATTGCACCACGACTTGGTTGATCAGGCCCTTCTCACGCAAGAGGCTGACGCAGGTCGCCGCGTCACCCGCCTTCCGCTCGATGAGTGTCACGTTGCCGTCCTGAATAAAATCGAGCGCCTCGCTCAACGTGGACAAATGCGTGCCCTCGAATCGGGGATCAAACCACTTTCCCGCATCGAGCGCGCGCAATTCATCCATCGTCCTGCCATCCACGCGGATCTTGCTTTCGCCCCACAGCGCCACCGCATCGGTCGTCCGATCCAACTCAGGGTCGTGAATCACCACCGGCACGCCATCCAGCGTGTGGTGATAATCCAGTTCCACCAGGTCGGCCCCAGCGGACTTGGCCAGCTTGAATGATGGGAGGGTGTTTTCCGGAGCAAACTGGTTGTAGCCACGGTGACCGATCACGAGCGGACGCCCCAGTTCAATCAGTTCATTGACCGATGCAACCGCATTGGTCCTGTCTGCAGACAGCGCGGACGCGCAGAGACCCATGCCACAGACTAAACCGAAGAGCGTCGCTGAGCGCCGATTGGTTAACGCGTTAAGCATGGAAGCGACAATTGCAGGCAGGTCTTAGTGCGTCAAGTCGGAATTACCGGGTTTCTCAGACCGCAGTGACGGCGAATCGGTACATGTCGCCGCGGTAGATCGAGTTCTCCATCTCGGCGATCATTTCCTTGCCGCAGAAGGAGACGCCCTCGACCCGGAAGGCCGGTACAGGGGATCCGAGTTCGAACAACTTCAGCAAATCACCCTCCATGACAACCGCGCTCAGGATCTGACGAATCTCGGTCAGGCGGATTCCGTAGTCCTTTTCGAAGATGTCATACAGTGACTTCTCCAAGTTCTTCCGGTGGATGTCCGGGAAAAGCTGAAGCGAGATGAAGCGCGTCTCCTTCATCATCGGGATTCCGTCCGCAAAGCGGATCCGCTCGATCTCGCAGAACGGTGCGCGCAAGGTGTAGTCCTTCCCGTTGACCACCTGGGAGTGGTCCTGGTAGCGGAGATGAAATCCGATCAACTTGGTGGCGGGTTTCCGTCCCGCCTCCAGCATGTTCTTGGTGAACCCGAAGATCCTGCTGACAGAACGCTCCACGGTGGTGTTCTTGGACACGAAGGTCCCCTTCCCTCGAATCCGCCTGACCCAACCGGCCTTCTCGAGTTCGTGAAGGGCTTTCCGTGCCGTGGTGTTGCTGACCCCGTGGCGATCGATAATCTCGTTCTCCGACGGGACCACCGATCCCGGTCGGAGTTCTCCTTTCTGAATCCTGTCGGAGATCTCGCGCGCAATCTGGAAGTACTTCGGGAATCCCTGCTGATTTTCTGATAGGTCGGGTGTCACGCCAAGTTGCTTTTGTTGTCCCTCTTATGAAGTTAACCCGCTTGATCGTGCGCCTGTCAAGCGCCTGTCTGCCACAGTCCTGTAGCCCCTACCTCTGTAGGAGTGCCTCGGGTCTCCACATCGACGCTCCACGCCAATGCCTGCCTCGCAACCAACGCACACGGTTCCCACGAAGCTCTTTTCCTTTGACCAACATCCTGTTAGTGCGTTAATCATGTTCCGTGCCTCCCAAGTGCGCAGATATGCAAGCTGTTGAATATCAACAAGACTTCCCTGCCCGCAAAGTTGGGTCATTGTGGAGGCCCAAGACGAGTTGGTTCATCAGCCTGGAATTCCCACGATCCTTTGTCGTCGCTTCATTGCTCGCTGGAGCCAGCGTGTCCGCCAGTGCCCAGGTTCTCAGCATCGCTCATCGCGGCGGCGCCATCTACGCGCCGGAGAACACCCTGGCCGCGTTCAGCAATTCGCTCGCGGTCTCCGACCTGATGGAGACGGACGTGCAGATCACAAGTGATGGGAAGTTCGTCATCATGCACGATCTCACCGTGGACCGTACGACGGATGGAACGGGATTGGTCGCCACGCAGACACTCGCCCAACTGAAACTGCTCGACGCCGGCTCGTGGTATTCCAGTGACTACCTAGGACAACGGATTCCCACGATGGAGGAAATGATCACCAACACGCTGCCAGCGGTCATTCCCTTTATCGAAGCGAAGGCCGGAGGGGCTGCGGCTTACGTGGCGGAATTTCAACGTCTCGACGTGGTGACCAACATCATCCTTCAGTCCTTTGACTGGAATTTTCTGGCGGCGGTTCACGCCCTGGAACCGAACCTGCCCCTGTGCGCCCTCGGCAGTGGCACCCTGACCGCCGCGAAGCTGATCACCATCACCAACGCGGGAGCCACCCTGGTCTCGTGGGCGGGGGCGAACGTCACCTCGAACGAAGTCAGCCTGGTTCATGGCATGGGTTTGCCCCTGTTTGTCTGGACGATCAACAGCAGCGCGCAGATCGCCGACTTCGCCAGCATGGGCGTGGATGGCATTGTCTCCGACGATCCATGGGCGGTAAAAGGCGTTCCTCCGCCCATCCCCACCAACCCGCCCCCGCCGGCCACCCTTCTGAACGACCGCCTGGTCTCGTATTGGAAAATGGATGACGGCCTTGCCAACAACGTCGCCACAACAGTGACCGACAGCATCGGCGGCAACCACGCCACACTCCTGCGGCCAGATCGCTTGCAGCACTGGATCAGCGGCGACACCGCCAAACTCTGCGGCAGCCTGGAGGTGAACGGCAGCGGCGCCTACGTCACCATTCCCCCGAGCGCGAGCCTGGATATCGACACCAACGAACTCACCCTGTCAGGCTGGGTGCGGCTGGAGCAGTTGCCGGCACAGTTATCCGCCAGCTACGGGGCGATCTTCGATTCCACGACCGACTGCTATGTGCTCTATCTCGACAAGGGCAACAACGAGCTGCGCTTCAAGGTCACCACCACTGAAGGCCACGCCGCGCGCCCCGGTATTGCCGCATCCTTCCTGCACACCAACCAGTGGCAGCATATCGCCGCCGTCTACGACGGCAATGCCGGTGCCGCCGGCGGCGCCGCGATCTACTTGAACGGCGTCCTCATGGATGGTCATTATGGCAACGACAGCACTTCGGGCGTCGGACTCACCGCAAATGTCAAAACCGGTCAGTCTGCGGCGATGGGGCGCGAAGGCCCCACCGGCGGGAACTACTTCTCCGGCCTGGTGGATGACTTCGCCCTTTGGAGACGCGCCCTGGCGCCGGACGAGATTCAACGCATTTTCAACGGTGGCGAGCTCGGGCAAAGTCTTGGGGATTTGCTGATCCAGCCGTCTCCCCTGCTCATCATCACCTCCATCCGGCAGCCGCCGCCCGGCACCCATCTGGAGATCGACTTCCTGAATCAAGGTCCGTGGTCCACGTTTCAGCTGCGACGGGCAACCAATGTTGCCGGACCGTTCCTCCCCATTCCCGGCCTGGTGCCCATGGTGTTGGGCGGCGGTAACTATCGCTTCGACTGCCCACCCACCACCAACCGCAGCGAGTTCTACCGTATCGAGGCCCTTTGAGTCCATGCATCCGCAACAACAGCCGTTCGCGTGATCACAACACCACACCGGCCCAACAACCATAATGCCAATGCCCACTCCATGCATCTCAGGCCAGTCGATACTTCCAATGTTAGCCGCGCTGATGCTAGTCGCCGAGTTCTCATACGGTGAAGAGTCGGCCCAGCTGCCAGCCGATTCCCTCTGCGTGATGACCTACAACCTGCGCTTTGCCAGTACAAATCCGCCCAACGCCTGGCCGCAGCGGCGTCCACTCGTGCGCGAACTCATCCAGGGCATCTCGCCCGATGTGATCGGCACGCAGGAGGGCGTGTATTCGCAGCTGAAGGACCTCGCCGCCGATCTGCCCGAATTCGATTGGATCGGACTCGGCCGCGAAGGCGGAAGCCGCGGCGAGTTCATGGCGGTGTTTTATCGGAAATCGCGGCTGGAACCCCTGGCCTACGACCACTTCTGGCTCTCCGACACGCCGGATCTGATGAATTCCGCAACCTGGGGAAACACCTACCGACGCATGGTGACGTGGGTCCGGTTCCGCGACCGACGGACGGATGGCGAGTTCATCCTCTTCAACACGCACTTCGATCATCAACAGCAGTTGGCACGTGAGAAAAGTGCGGAACTCGTCCGCCAGCGCCTGCTCGACCTGGAAACCGCGCTTCCGGTTGTATTGCTTGGCGACTTCAATGCGGCTGCGGGATCGAACAAGGCCTATGATATCCTGACGGAGGATGTGTTTTTCACCGATGCATGGCTGGCCGCTCCGGATCGGCTTGGTGAGGGCGTGGGCACCTTCAACGACTTCCTTGCTGCTGAACCGAATGGCCCGCGCATTGACTGGATTCTGCTGCACGGCCAGATGACGGTTGAACGCGCGGAGATTTCGACGCTCTCACGGGACGGCCAGTTCCCCAGCGACCATTTCCCGGTGACGGCATGGATCAGGATGACACCGGCGAAGGACGCACCCAATCCTCCCTGAACCAGGTCCGGTTCATGCCC
>JALOTU010000186.1 GCA_025457725.1 Verrucomicrobiota bacterium | reverse complement strand
TTGTTCGACATGATCGTGAAACATATCCCGCCGCCGCGCGCCAAGGCCGGGGACGGTTTTCAGGTGCTGGTCGCCAACCTGGATTACTCCGATTACCTGGGACGCATCGCCCTGGGCAAGATCGTCGAAGGCAAGGTGAAGGTGGGCGATGCCGCCTGTTGCCTGCATGGGCATGGGGCGGTGACCAAGGGCAAGGTCACCATGATCTACCATTTCGAGGGGTTGAAGCGCATCGAAATTGAGGAGGCGCACGCCGGCGACATCATCGGCATCACCGGGTTTGAGGATGTGTTCATTGGCGAAACGCTGACGGATATCCCCGAGCGCGGCGCCCTGCCCTACATCCCCATTGATCCCCCGACCATCCAGATGGAGTTCGCCGTGAATGATGGTCCGCTGGCCGGGCAGGACGGCAAGCTGGTTACCGCGCGGCACATTTGGGAACGCCTGGTCCGGGAGATCCGGACGAATGTAGCGCTGCGAGTGGCGCAGACGTCCGACCCCAAGATTTTTACAGTGAGCGGGCGGGGAGAGATGCAGATCGCGGTGCTGGTGGAACAAATGCGGCGCGAAGGTTACGAGGTCCTCGTGTCGCGGCCCGAAGTGCTCTGGAAAAAGGGGCCCACGGGCGATCCCCTGGAGCCGATCGAGAAACTGTTCGTCGAGGTGCCGCAGGATTCCATGGGCGTCATCATGGAGAATCTCGCGGCCCGCAAGGCGGAGATCACCAACATGGACCATCATGGGGACCATGTGACCGTCGAGGCGCTCATTCCCATGCGCGGATTGATTGGTTTCGAGACGGACCTGGTGAACTCCACCCGCGGCATGGGTGTCATGAGCCACCTGTTCCACGAGTATGGCGCGGATCGGGGGGAGATCGCCGCGCGCAAGAACGGCTCCCTGGTCAGCATGGACAACGGCGAGGCCACCTCCTACGCCCTGAATATGGTCCAGGAACGCGGCCGCCTGATGGTGGTGCCCGGCGAGCGGGTTTACACGGGCATGATCATTGGCGAAAACGCACGCGAGCAGGATATCCCGGTGAATCCGGTCAAGGAAAAGAAGCTCACCAACATGCGGTCCCAGGGCGACGGCAAGGGCATCCAGCTGAACGCCCCGCTCAAACTCAGCCTGGAACGCGCGCTGGAATACATCGACGTGGATGAATACGTCGAGGCCACGCCGAAGAACCTGCGCCTGCGCAAGAAGATCCTCGACGAGAATCAGCGGAAGCGCGCCGCCAAGACCCGCGTGATCAAGTACGTGACGGAATGATTTTCAGGATTGCCCGGCCGTCTCATCGCGCGTATTCCGTTCCCCGTCATGCCTGGCATTTTAGAACTGACCTCCGGATATCCGCGGCGTGCATTCGCCGCCGGCCAGACCGTGATCGAGCAAGGCGTGACCAGCCCCGCCATCCTGGTGCTGATCGAGGGCGAAGTGGAGGTGGTGCGCGACGGCGTGCGCCTGGCCCGATCCTCCGAGCCGGGGGCGGTGTTTGGCGAGATCTCCGCCCTGCTGGGCGGCATCTACACGGCCTCGGTGCGCACCCTGACGCCGTCTGTGTTCGCCGTCATCGAGGATTCGGAATCCTTCCTGGCCCAATCCACCGAGGCCAGCCTGCATGTGGCCCGGCTCCTCGCGCGCCGCATCAATGCGCTCAACAAATACCTGGTGGACGTGAAGCGGCAGTACGAAGGCCACGATCATCTCGGAATGGTCGATGAGGTGCTGGACACGCTGATGAACCGGCCCCAAGGCGGGTAGGGATCCGGTTCCCGGAGCGCGGACATTCCTGTCCGCGCGACTGCCAGAGGAGACTGAAGAACCGTGCAGCCGCAAAAGGATACAGGGTCCTCAAATGGAATCATGTCTTCTTGCGCTTCTTGTGCCTCTTTTGGCCATGGCAATTCAAGAACCGCTCTCAACTTACCAACGGGCGGACAAGAATGTCCGCGCCCCTTGGGCTGCCTTCACGTTTGAAACGGCCGGTGGCTCAGCCCGGGGTCGCGGCGAGCCGCCGGCTGTCCTCCCCCTCGATCGACACCCATTCCACACTCATTTGATCGAGGTCGATGCTAAGGAAGGTGGGTTGGGGTCCGGGCTGTTTGCCCGGATTGAAGACCCAGGTCTTGCCCAGCTGATCCACCCAGGAACCGTCCGGATAGAAGGGCGCGTTGTGAATATGCCCGGACAGCACCAGATCGGGCTGAAACTGTTCGATCCAACCCACCAGAAAGGGATCGCCTCCATACATCTTGCCGGTCCAGCTCACCGGCGATTGATCCGGGGGCGCGTGGTGGATCCAGATCCATTTCTCCTTGGGGCGGCCGGCGTCGGAGGCGAGTTGCTGTTCGACCTCGCTCCGGGTCACCGGGCCATCCCACCAGGGGCAGACGGTGATCAGCGTGCCGTTGCATTCCACGCCGTCGCCGTCCACGAAGAGCTGCGGCGCCTTTGCCTGCCGCAACCAGTGCGCGATCGCTTCGCCGCTGGCGTTGTGGCGGTCCGTGTCGTGATTGCCCGAGCTCACAATGACCCGGGTGCCGCTGCGGAGGCGGTTGAGATACTTTTCCATCACGACGATCTGCACGTCCAGATCCAGGAACGAGCCCAGGTCGAGGAGATCGCCCCCGATGATGACGGCATCGAAGCGCGCGGCATTGGATGCGACCCAATCGAACTGCTTGAGCGCGTAATGCAGATCCGCCACGAAGAGCAATTTCATCCGGGCGCCAGCCTGCGACAGGCGGCCCCCGGCGTCCAATGGAATGTCAGCCCGGGATTAATTGGCCGCCCTGAATATCCACGCTGGCAATGCGGCGTGATTCCGTCATAGTCCGGTCAGTCATATGCAGGACAAGATTCTGAAATTACTGGGTCGCGCGGACTATGCGCCGTCCAACCTTCCCGAACTGCTCCAGCGGTTGGGCCTGCCGCCCAAGGCCCAACACCAGCTGCAGGAGGAACTGCGGGAGCTGACCCGTTCCGGCCGCATCACCCGCACCAAGGGTGGGCGCTACATTCCGTCGCGCGACGCGGATCTTGTCCCCGGGCGCCTGCGCGTGAATCGGCAGGGAACCGGTTACCTGCAGCCGGACGACGCGGGGGTCAAGGAGATCATGGTTCCCGAGAGCGCCACGGGCACCGCGTTCCACGAGGATCGCGTGCTGGTGCGGAAGGATGTGAAACCGACGCGGCCCGGGGCGAAGGTCGAAGAGCGGTGCACCGGGGCGGTGGTGCGGATTTTGGAGCGCAAGCGCACCCGGATGGTCGGCACGCTGCAGCGCAGCCGCCAGTTTCTTTACGTGATCCCCGATGATCCCCGGATTCCACACGACGTGTATGTCACCGAACCCCGCGATGTGGGCCGGCCGGCGCGCGAGGGGGACAAGGTGGTGGTGGAGTTGCGGGAATGGAATTCGCGCCACACCAATCCCGAGGGCGAGATCATCGAGGTGCTCGGGGCGCCCGGGGAGGAGGGGGTGGACATGCTGTCCGTGTTGCGCCAGTACCAGCTGCCGTTGCACTTCCCCAAGGACGTGCTGCAGGAGGCCCGGTCCATCGGGCCGGACGTATCCCCCGGCGACCTGGCCGGGCGCAACGATTGCCGGAAGCACCTGGTGGTCACCATCGATCCGGACGATGCCAAGGATTTCGACGACGCCATTTGCCTGCAACGGGTGTCCGCGGACCAGTGGAAGCTCTGGGTGCACATCGCCGATGTGTCGCATTACGTGAAGCCGGGCACGGCGCTGGATGCCGAGGCCCGGCGGCGCGGAAACTCGACCTACCTGGTGGATCGCGTCATTCCGATGCTCCCGGAGGCGTTGAGCAACGAACTGTGTTCCTTGAAGCCCAACGTGGACCGGTTGACAAAGTGCGTCGAGTTTCTGGTCTCCGACGGCGGCCGGGTGTTGCACACGAAGTTTTATCCGGCGGTGATTCATTCCCGGCAGCGCTTCACCTACAAGGAGGTGTTCGGCATTCTCAATCGCAAGCCGGGCACCCCTGCCGAGGAAATGCTGCATCACGCGAACAAGCTGGCCCAGCACATCCGGCGGTTGCGGTTCAAGAACGGCTCCCTGGCGCTGGACTTTCCCGAGACCAAGATCCGCCTGGATGAGCAGGGCCGGGTGCTGCGGCTGGAAAAGGTGGAGAACGACATCTCCCACCAGCTGATCGAGGAGTGCATGCTGCTGGCCAACGAGGCCGTGGCGGCCCACCTGATGCGCCGCAACCTGAAGGCCGTTTACCGGGTGCACGAGCAGCCGGATGAACGGCGCCTGCAGGAGTATCGCGAGGAGGTGCTTGCCCACCATGTGCCCTGCGGCAACCTCAGCAAGCCGGCCGAGGTGCAGAAGCTTATGCACCGGCTGGACTCCCTGCCCATCGGGCCGGCCTTGAAGATTGGGTTCCTGAAATCCCTGATGCGGGCCCGCTACGCCGTGGAACCGCTGGGGCACTACGGACTCGCCAAGAAGGAATACACGCACTTCACCTCGCCCATCCGGCGTTATGCCGACCTCGTGGTGCACCGCGCCCTCTTCGGGAAGAACCATGGCTCCACGCATGCCCTCCGGGAGACGGCCGAACACATCTCGGCCACGGAACGCAACTCGGCGGATGCCGAGCGGGACAGCAAGGACGTCAAGATGTACGCGTTTCTCAAGGCGCAGTTGGAGTCCGCCCAGCCCGAATCGTATCCGGCGCTGGTCACCGACGTGCGCAACTTCGGGTTCTTTGTCGATGTGCCGGGACTGGCGATGAGCGGCCTGGTCCACCTGTCCAGCGTGGAGGATGATTTCTATGTGTTCGACGCCGCGCGGGGCCAGTTGACGGGCCGACGTTTCCGGCGGGTGATCCGTCTGGGGGACAACCTGAAGGTGCAGATTGCCAAGGTGGACACCTTCAAGAAACAGGTGGATTTCAAGCTGGTGCCCGAGCCGCGTCCGCAACGCCATGCGCCGCGCGGCAAACGTCCCTCCGCTTCGCCCGGTCGTCGTGGCAAGGTTGCTCCCGGTGCTGCTCCTGCCAACCCCGGCTCATCAAGCAAGCGCGGCCGAGGCACCCGGCGGGGCGGCCGGCGACGTTGATCCGGGAGCGCGGACATGCCTGTCCGGTTCCCTGTTGTCCGTGCTGCACCAGCGGCTCATCGATGACGTTTGCGCCGGGGCGCATCCTGCGGGATACCAGCAACCTCCCGCAAATTGACAATGGGTCGGACCCTTCCCCGGCTACGCCAGGAACTCCTGGCAGCGACCCAGCCCAGCACCCTTCCATGCCCGGCGCCCTCCCTGTGGTGCTCGGATCCGTCATCGGACTTGGGGGAGGCTTTTAAAGTCCTCAGCCTCGCGGTCACGCTGGCGGAGACCGGCATCGCTTGACGCAAGTCACTTGCACAAAATCCTGTTGCCACCTAGCACAGATGCTGCTGATATTGAGAAGAAGTGAAGACTGTCATGTTCAGATCGTGGCGGAAAGCCTTGCGGTGCAGGCCGGTGATTGCCGGTTTGTTGCTGGGCTTGTTCCTGCCCGCCCTGAGCATGGCGCATTTTGGGGCACTGCACGAGGCGC
>JALOTU010000511.1 GCA_025457725.1 Verrucomicrobiota bacterium | reverse complement strand
GGCCGCTCAACCGTGTCCACAGATTCGAGGTGGCCGTGCCATCGGCAACCCGGGGATAGCTGGTGCCGCTGCTGTCGGTTTTGAGCATGCTTAGATCCATCGGCTGGCTGGCGGCATTGTCGAGCCGCACCCAGGCGCTGATGAGGTAGTCCAGGCCGGGCTGAAGCCTGGTCTCAAACTGTTGCTGCAAGCCTTGCCCGGCCTCGGTGCGATTGGTCACCCAGACGCAATTTGTGCCTGAGTGGGGCCAGAGACTGGAATTCCGGAGGGTCGTGGAGCCGAATGGCCACCAGCCTCCTGTTCCCTGCTCGAAGCCGGGATTCACCGCGAGGTTGGGCGCGGCGATGAGGGCGCTCACCCGAGTGGTTCCGTTGGCCAGAATACCGTCGAAATGATTCTGCGTGGCGTCCCGGGCCATGTTGGTGGAAGCATCATCGCAGCTCCAATACGCGATCAAGTTCGGTTCTGCCCCGGTGAGGGGCTCGATCATGTCGGCCGCAATTTCCGTCTGCGTGCGGGCTTTGTTCCAGATGCGTACGTCGTCAATCCGACCGTGGAACGCGCCACCACCCCAGGCCGTGTCGCCAATGATAACAGCCCCCGATCCCTGGTAGCTTGCCGATGCCACACCCGACGCCACCAGGACCCCGTCCCGATAAATGCGGCGTTGCTTGGTGCCTGCGTCGTAGGTCGCTGCCCAGTGATGCCAATGGTTGTCCGTGTAGCTGTCCGCGGTGAACAAATCATCGTAGTAGAAGCCCAGCACGAACTTGCTTTGCTCCCCTTGGTGGAAGCCGAAGTGCAGGCCCTGGTCCGTTTGCACGCTGCCCTGCCCCAGGATGATGTCAATGCTGCTGCTGGAGTCTCTCCGCGCCCACGCTTCAAGGGTGAAGGACGAGTTCGAAAGAGGGACGATGCCGGCTTGGACATGGTCGTTCGCTCCGTCGAACGCGAGCGCGTTGCCCCAGAGTGGTAGGGTGGAGGGAGTCCATTCGGGGCCGTTCACCAGAGCGCCGCTCGTTGCATTTGGCATAGGCGACCAAACCCGGTTCATCGCCCCGCAGCGGATAGCCGAGGCTCGCCTGAATCTGCTCGGCGCTGCGGGCGACATTCCAGATCCGCAGGTCATCGAACACCGCATCGGCATAGCCGTCCCAAGGCCAGGCGCTGCGGCCGAGGTAATTGTTGGTTCGCCAGAGCCCAGCAAGCGGCGTCCAGTTGCTGGCTGAGGCCACGGGCAGGCCATTCACATACAGCATGGCGACGTTGTTGCTGAGAGTCGCGGCCAGGTGGACCCATTGCCGGGGCGGGAGGGGATCCGGCGCGGTGATTCCTTGCCAGGAGGTCCCCGCATAGGCCTGGAAAGCCGGCCGGCCACTCGTTCCATCTGAAAGGGCCAGCACGATGTTATCCATGGGCATGCCATTGCCGAGGTCCATAACCCGCGACCAATTGTTGTGGCTGCGCACGAAGACCCAAGCCTCGAGGGTGAAGACGTTGCCAAACCAGATGTCCGGCAGGTTGACGTGGTCATCGGTTCCGTCCAAGGACAGGGCGTGACCCCAGACGGGCGTTGCAGTGGCCTTGAGATCATCAAACCAGACCGCACCGGTATCGGTGGCGGGTTGCAGAAACAGTCCCCCGAGCAATTGCACGGACATCGTGCCCGGCGGTGCCACGCCACTGGCGGATAGGAACTGCCAGACATCGGTGGGCGTACCGTTGGTCAACAGGGCTGACTCAATGCCGGGATTGTCGCCCGTCAGGGCGCCGGGTCCAGGCAAAGGTTGCAACTCCTCGCCGGTGCCGTTGGGTCCGCCGAACCAGACGATCTTCATGAGGGCATAGTTCTGCCCGGCAAGAGCGTCGTCGGAGGCGTTGAGGCCGTAGCCCGACAAGGTCCACCGTTGGCCGGGCCGGGCCGGCAGGGTTTGGCTGGCGCCGGAGGCATTCCAAGGTCCGGACCAATTTCCGTAGAGCTTGAGGGAATAGGTGCCGCTACGGACGTGGTTGGTGGACTGCCAGGCATTGCCAAACCAGGTCCAGTCCGACACCCGCTCGCCCGCACCGGATTCGAACCCGGGATTGGCCAGCAGGCCGGCCTGGCTGTTGGCGGCATGCAACGCTAACGCCGCCACCAGAGCCATGCCACAAACCGTGAGTGACAAAGAGCGAACGGGGGATGATGAGGGAAGCATGGGTTTCATTTTTCTCCTTTCGAGCTGAGTGAGTCGTGAGAGTTGGGCGGAATACTTTGTTACAGGAAAGGGTGTGGCACACAACGGCCCGGCGAGACAACAGTGGGCCCTTTGAGGGGAGGGAGCGAATCCAGAGCGCATGCGCCAGCCTTTCTTCGCCGGTTATTCGTGGAACCTTTCGGGTGTGTCCCTCCGGTACGCCTGTGGCACCTCGAAAGCAACACCGGACTGGAGCCGGCCAGCCGATTTTAGTCCGGCTGCTGTCGTGAATTACAAGCCGGCGGTCCCTCCCCGCAGCGATGCTGCCCCAGACGACGCAATGATTCGGGAGGGTGGATTGGCGGGCGGTTGACCGCCGCTTTTGCCCCGCGCGAGTGATCGAGACCGG
>JALOTU010000185.1 GCA_025457725.1 Verrucomicrobiota bacterium | reverse complement strand
TCCAGCACTGCCACAGCGGTCCGGGTGCCTGCAGCAGTGTCGGGTTCGGCGTATGGGGTGCCGGGTTTGCAGCCGGATAGAGCCACGCAGAGAATCCCTGCCAGGCCCGCCCGCATCATTGTGTTGGTTGTGTTCATGGTTTCCTTTCCTTGTTGTGTTGGCTTATGCGATATCCAAAGTTCCGTCAAAACTGAGCAGCGCCAGGCCGCTGCGTTCATCGTGCACCCGGCGCAGATGGGAAGCGGATTCAACCAGGACGACTTCCAGCATGGGCCGCGCGCGGGCCGCGATGAGATGGCCGCCGTGCGCGGTGCCATCGGATTTGCCCACGACCACCTGCGCGTGCAGCTGGGGCGAGCTGGGGCGAGCCGTTCTCCATGGTCACGTCCCCCGTGAGCGAGAGCACCTCCACCTGCTCCGGGATCGGGATGCGCTTGTAGCCCCGCTTCTCCGGTTTGAAGTGCCCCAGCATGACCTCGGAAAACGCGCCGATGCCGCTGAAGCGACCTCCGGTCAATCGCTCCTGGGCCGCGAACGCGTGCAAGGACTGCATGACCTCCTCTCCCTCGTTCAGGACCACCGCGTAGGTCTGCGGTGTTTTGTTGATCAGTTTCCATTTCATGAAATCGTGCGTTTCGTCACTCGTCTTCCCGGATGGTGTTGATGAGGCTGCCGGCCAGAACCATTTCGGCCTGTTGTGGACTCAGGCCGTGTTCCAATTCGCAGGTGCGGTTGCGCGTCCGATTCCACCAGATGCGACTCGATCAGTTTCTGGGCGACGTTTCTTCTCATGCCGGTTCCCCGCTGGTTTTCAGCCGGTGCTGCTTGTTCGTGGCGTCGAAAGGTCGGTTGCCCGGCGAGCCGGCGCTCCCGGCGCGCTCCGCATCCAGTGTGGCGGCCAGCCGCGTCACCGACTCGGACACTGTCACCGGAAACAGATCGGTGGGGTCCAGGGAACGAAGCGCGGGCGGCAGCTTGTCGATCTGCCCGGCCACATACTCGCGGGCCAGGGCGAGCGGGATCTCCGACGCCGTGCGCTCCCCGCCGGCCATGAGGTGTTTCAACAGCGGGTTGCCCCCCGGCGACGCCTCCGACTCCAAGCTGACCGTATCCCGGGTCATGCAACCATTGCGGTCAACCGCCCGGTGGACCTGTTTGGCGCCAGGCCTGGTGGCCTTGCCTTCAGAGGACTTCCGGCGTGGCTGGCCCGCGTAGGATTGCAGCTTGTAGGCGCAGTTCAAAGCAGGCGCGTCCAGGGCGGTGGCGAGGCTGGTCCCGACGCCAAATCCATCGAATGCCGCCGACTCGGACACGAGTTGTTGGAGGGCGAATTCATCCAGATTGCCGCTGGCAAAGACCTGGATGTCCATCAATCCGGCCTCGTCCAGGATGCTCCGCACCCGGCGGGCATGTTCGGCCAGATCGCCGCTGTCGATGCGGACGCCCCGGATGGTGATGTCCCTCTTCATGAGTTTTGGGGCCAACGCGACCACCTTCTTCGCTGCGGCTTCGGTGTCGTCTGTGTCCAGGATGAGCACCACCCGGTCTGGATTGGCGGTGGCGAAATGCTCGAAGGCCTCGGATTCCGAATCGTGCGCCTCCACAAACGCATGGGCCATGGTGCCATACAAGGGAATGCCGAACTGCCGGCCGGCCTGGACATTTGAAGTGCCATGGAACCCGGCCAGGTAACTGGCCCGGGCGGCGAACAGGCCGGCCTCCAGACCATGCGCGCGACGCAGCCCGTAATCCACCAGCTGCTTTCCGGGCGCCGCGAGAGCGCAACGAACGGCCTTCGAGGCGATCATCGTCTGGAACTGGAGCCGGTTGATCACGCGCGCCTCAATCAGCTGCGCCTGCGGCAACGGTGCGGTGACGCGCAGAACCGGTTCGTTGGCGAAGAACACGGTTCCCTCGGGCATCGCGTGAACCTCACCGGTGAAACGGAAACCCCGCAACCAGTTCAACAGCTCCTGCGTGAGGCCGTCCTGCCGTGAAAGCCATTCCAGCTCCCCGGAGGAAATCCGCATCTGTGCCAGATCGTCCAGAACCTGTTCCACACCGGCGGCCAGGAGGAAGTTCCGATGCCGGGGCTGCTGACGCACGAAGAACTCGAACACCGCGGTCTGGTGCATGTCATGCGCCAGGTAACCCTGCACCATGGTCAGGGCATACAAATCCAGCGACAGGGCATTCAGCTCAGTGCGCACGCAGCAGGTCCTCCAGTTGAATGAACGTGGCCCCGAGTTCCGCCATTTCAGCCTCGGCCGCCTCGCCGTCCTCGGGACGGGCGTTCACGGCGCGGATGGCGTCCCGCAAAACAAAGGTTTTGAAGCCCAGCTCGATGGCATCGCGAACGGTGTGCAACACGCAATGGTCGGTGGCCAGCCCGCCAACGAACAGGCGCAACACCTTCGCGGCGCACAGCCGCCCTTGCAGATCCGTGCCGTCAAACGCGGAATAACCTTCACACTCCGGCGTCGTGCCTTTGCGCACCACGTTGGCCGAATAGGGCAGACTCAGGTTTTCGGCGAAGGCGGCACCCTGGGTGTTGATCACGCAGTGCGGTGGCCAGGGTCCCCCTTGAGCTTGAAACGAACAGTGGTCGGGGGGATGACAGTCGCCGCTGACGAACACCGGCAGGTTGCGTTGAACGAACCGAGCCAGGTAGCGATTGAGCGGGTCGATGACTTCCTCTCCGCCTGGCACGGCGAGATTGCCCCCGGGCAGGAAGTCTTTCTGCACGTCCACGACCAGGAGCGCATCGCCATGATGAACCGTGATCACGGGTGCGTCGACCGGGCTGTTCTCCAAGGCCACCTTTCCCGAGCAGACATTTGACATCAGGTCTCCTCCTTTCTGCGGGCGCGTCCGTCCGGCAGGAACTTGTATCTCTGTTCCCTCCCGGAGAGGTGCCCGCGGCGGCTGGTTTCAGGCAAGAGATTCATGATCGATTACTCCGTTTCGACGCCTTCTCCCATGAAGTGAAGGTTTCGCCCGACGGCGCGGATGGCCGGGATCAATTCCTCGAAAGCGCGATCCTTGCGGACAAGTCCTTTTGCGCCTGCTGCCAGTGACCATTGCACCAGATCCGGTCCCACGTGGTTGGAGAGCACAAGGATGCGGGAGGAGGGATCCTGGGCGACGAGATGCCGCGTGGCCGCCAAGCCGTTCATGCCGGGCAGCGCCAGGTCCATGACGATCACCGAGGGATGCAGCTGTCGGGCCTGGCGCAGTCCCTCCTCGGCGCTGCCGGACTGGCCGACGACTGAGAGATCCGGCTCTCCCTCGATCAGCTGGCACATCTGGCGGCGCGTGGGCTCGTGATCATCCACCAGGAGCACATCAAGCATGGGGGCGGGCAAGCTGTCTTGTTCTTGCAGGTTCTTCATGACCTTCTTCACTATCCAGTATTCAGTGAAAAAGGTAGGCCGGCCCGCCGGCCGGAAGCCATCAGGCCTTTCCTCAAAGTAAGGTGCCGAAGACCTGAGAGCCGGGCGTCGCGTCAATTGTCCACGGAAGTAATGCCTTCGCGAATGGCGTACTTGGTCAGCTCGGCGATGCTGTGGATGCCGAGCTTTTGCATGATGTTGCGTCGGTGGGTTTCGATGGTCTTGACGCTCACGCCGAGGCTGTCGGCCATTTCCTTGGTGGTGGCCCCTTCGGAGAGGGCCTGGAGCACCTCCCGCTCCCGGTCGGTCAGCACCGCAAACGCCGGGTTTTCGCCCGACTGGGGTTGTGAGCGCACAAACGTGTCGACGACGCCCCGCGTGACCTCCGGGCTCAGGTAGGTCCGACCCTGCATCACCTCGTGAATGGCGCGCAGCAGTTCCTCGTACGCGGTTTGCTTGAGCACGTAGGCCGAGGCGCCGGCCTTGAGCATCTCGCTGACCAGATTCTGGTCTGGATGCGCGGAAAGCCCGATGATCTTGACGTGGGGGCTCTGCTGAAGAATTCGGCGGGCGGCCTCGATGCCGTTCAATCCGGGCATGGCCAGATCCATCACCACCACGTGTGGCGCGAGGCGACCGGCCAGTTCGACCGTCTGGGTGCCGTCTCCCGCCTCGCCCACGACCTCCAGGGCGGGCTCCTTCTCGATCAACGCCTTGAGTCCCTCCCGGACCATTTCGTGATCATCCGCTATGAGTAATCGCAGGGTCATAATGGTTTGTCACCCAGCCGGGCCGGCGGAATGCGGGCGTTTCCCGATCCGTCCGCCGAGGCTGCGGCTCCGCCAAGCTGGCACACCGAACGGGTCAGCACAACCCGTGAGCCCTCCAATCGGCGACCTGGCGCGGCCCACCTCACGCGCACACGGCATCAAGCTGCCGCTGTCTGCCAATTGCCGCGGAGCATCTTCGCCGTCTGCTCCTTGTGTTTCGTCTCGTCACTGAGGATTTCTTCGAGGTCGTTGACCAGCGCGAGGTCGCCCATGGCCTGGGCTTGCTCGCGGCGCTGCGTGTAACGTTCGATGGTCTGGGTTTCGGCCTTTAACACCTCCTCCAGCATGGCGCGTGTGTCCTTCGGGGTGTGCACTTCCGGAATCCGCGTCGTGGGTTGTCCGCCCAGGGCGGAGATTTTGTTGCCCAGAAACTCCGCGTGCCTGAGCTCATCAGGGATTTCCGAGCGGAAGAAGTCCTCCAACTCCTTGCGATTGGGTCCGACGAGGGTGGCCGCGAATGTGTTGTACATGACGACGGCCTGATACTCATGCGCCAGATCGTCATTCATTCCTTCCAGAATTTGTGTGTTTTCAGTTGTCATGTCGTGATCTTCAGTTCTCCTGGTTGAACGCGGCACGGGGCGGGAAGCCCGGTGCCTGCGTTGGGTTTGTCTTGAGGCCGGTCAACGGCTTGCCGTGTGAACCGCCTCCCGGTCCTTCCAGTAAGCCGGCCGGCCGTAATAGTCGTAAAGGAATTCCTCGGTCTTGCGGTTGATTGGAGCCGCGGGATCGTAGGGAGGACTGTCCTTGATCTCTTCGCGGGTCAGCCACATGGATACCTGCTGATCCTTCCAGCTCACACTCTCGATCCATGTTGGCGATGCCAGCACCTTGCGACCGGTCAGCCAGTTTCCGGTGTCCACCACCAGATAGCGAATGGCCCAGGTGCCGTCCTCCACGATGAAGTCCGACACTCGCCCGAGCTTCTCATTGCCGTTTTCCACCACGTAGTCCGTCACTTCCGCCACGGAGCGCAGGTGGTGGCTGTCGGGATCCTCGTCCGCCTTCGGCTCACCTTCCGGTGACTTGACCGTCAGGAGACGCTCCGGGTACATGAACGCGCCCCAGGCTTCCACCCCTCCCCAGTACATGGGCCAGCCGTAGTGGCGATGATACCGCCTCTCGTATTGCCGGGACACGGGTGCGTCCTCGTCCAGCGCCGGCTGGTTCTTGATCCGCTCCCTGGTCAATTCGACCGGGAACCGGCCGGAACCCCAGTCCGGCCTGCACAGGACAATCGGAGAGATCAGGACTTTGCGTCCGGGCAGCCACTTGCGGGTGTCCGCCACCATGTATCGGACCGTCCAGAATTCGTCATCAAACAGGAAATCCTTGCAGCGACCGATCTCTCCATCCTTGGCCAGCAATCCGTATCCTTTCAGTTCATTTGCGCTTCTTAGCATCGTTTTTCCTTTCTCATCTCGCTTGCCGCCCGTGGGCAGCGTGCCCCCGACAAGAGGCTCGCGCTGTGGAACTCGCGCTCCACGGGCCTAACCTCATCCACACATCAACGCCGCGCCATCAGCCCAAACCTGAATTGGCCCTTTCCAGAGACTCTGTCATGCCGAATGAAACGCCTCACCTCGTGCAAGAGGTCGCCGCAGCCCTGCCGGAGGCGCTCTGGCTGCGGGACGCCGTGACGGGCGGATTCGTCTATTGTTCGCCTGGGGCCGACCAAATCTGGCAACGGTCGTCCGGGGCACTGATGCAGCAGCCGGGGCTGTGGCTGGAGGCCATTTGGCAGGAGGATCGTGAGCGGGTGGCAGCCGCCTGGAAGCGGTGCGCGAGGGGAAGCGGCTTTGATCAGCACTATCGGGTGCGTCACGGGGATGGAACCATGAAATGGGTCCATGACCGGGGCTTTCCCATGCGTCGTGAGCCCGGGGCGGATCCGCAACTCGCCGGGTTGGCCCGCGATGTCACGGAGCGCAAGCGCCTGGAGGCCGAGGTGGTCCGGCGCGAGGACGAGATCCGGCAGCAGCATCGGCACCTGGTCCGGTTGACGGAGCGCATGGTGGATCTGGAGGAGCGGGAGCGCCGGCGGATTTCAAGTTTGATCCATGACACAGTGGTTCAGTCCCTGTCCTTGTCCAACATCCGCCTCGGCGCGGTCCGGAAGGCTCTGGATCAGCCGGGACTCGAGCAGGAGCGAACACAGCTGGAGGCGGCGCGGGAACTGATCGCCGAGGGCATCGCTCAGTGCCGGCTGGTGATGGCTGACCTGACGCCGCCCCTGTTGTACGAAGTGGGTTTGGGCGCGGCCCTGAAGCAGTTTTCCCAGCGGATTCAGCGATTGCAGGGCATTCGCGTGACGGTGGAGGACACCGCGAAAGATCCCGAGGTGCCGGAATCGCTGCGCGGACTGCTCTTCCAGGCGGCGCGCGAACTGGTGATGAACGCCTGCAAGCATGCGGCGCCTTCCGAGATCCGCATTCGTCTCTTCCAGACGGATCACGCGGTGGAACTCCGCGTGTGCGATGACGGCAGCGGGTTTGATCCGGACCTCATCGAACAGCGCCGCCGGGATGCGGCGGGGGGCTTCGGCTTGTTCAGCGTCCGCCAGCGACTGGATCGTCACGGAGGCACGCTGGTTGTGAACTCCAGTCCCGGGACAGGCTCGGAGCTTTGCGTCAGGCTGCCTGTCCCTCTCCCCGAAGCCTCGAACCGTGGGTGACTCTCATCAGCGTCGCCGGAGCGGCGTGCCGCGCGGGCGCCATCGGGTGTTGCGAAGTGGAATACCGGGAACTGACTGATACGAAATGCGGCCATGAAGGTGTTAAGATGCTTGCGCATGCGGTGCAATCGGCGACCCCAGGACGCTTCACGGCGCAATTCAGCGGATCATGAATGCTCCCAGCGTTAAAACCATCGTGGTGCTCGGCGGGGGGTTTGGCGGGCTGGAGTTCTGCCGCAGCTTCCGCCACCCTAGGGCTCGCATCATCCTGATTGACCGGCAGAATCATCATTTGTTCCAACCCCTGCTGTATCAGGTGGCCACGGCGGGCCTGGCCATGCCGGACATCGCCAAACCACTGCGTTCCATCCTTTCCGGCCGGGAGGACATCCAGGTGCTGATGAAGGAAGTCCGCGGGGTGAATCTCAAGGAACGCCGGGTGCAGCTGGACAGTGGCACCGTTTCGTATGACCGGCTCGTTCTGGCGCTGGGCGCGGTCAATCATTACTTCGGCCATCCGGAGTGGCGCCACCACGCCATCGGACTCAAGAGCCTCCACGACGCCATGCGGATTCGCGCCCGGGTGCTCTCCGCCTTCGAGCGAGCCGAGGCTGAGCGCGATCCCGAACGACGGCGCCAGCTCACCACCATCGTCGTCATCGGTGGAGGGCCGACCGGGGTGGAGATGGCGGGCGCGCTGGCCGAGCTGACCAAGCGCGTCTTCGCGCGG
>JALOTU010000184.1 GCA_025457725.1 Verrucomicrobiota bacterium | reverse complement strand
GGGGCGGCCTTCCCTGCTGTACGGTGTTTCGGGCGAAGGTCTTGGGGTTTGGGAATGCTTCCGCGCAAGGACCGGTTCACATCGCCCAGGGCCGCAACGGCACGTTGGAACTCCTGTTCATCGAGAGCTTTGCCGTGCCAACCCTCCTTGTCCTCGACCTCGGGAACGCCTTTGCCCTTCAGGGTGCGGGCAAGGATCATGGTTGGGCGGCCGGCATGATTCGCCGCGCGTTGATACGCCTTGCAAATCTCAGGCAACGAGTGACCATCAATCAGCAGCGTTTCCCAACCAAACGCCCGGATCTTCCCGTCGTATGCTGTCAAGTCGTGGCCATGCAGGGTTTCACCACACTGTCCCAGGCGGTTTACGTCCAGAATGCCCACCAAATGATCCAATTGATACTTGGCGGCGATCTCCATGGCCTCCCACTGCGAACCCTCGGCCATTTCGCTGTCCCCCAACAACACGTAGGTGCGGTAGGGAAGCTCGTCGAGATACTTTGCATTGAGGGCCATACCCACTCCGATGGAAAGACCCTGTCCCAGTGAGCCGGTGGCTGCCTCGACGACATCCAACACGGGGGTGGGGTGCCCCTCCAACGGACTGCCGAACTGGCGGTAGGACATCAATTCCTCCTCGGAAAGGTATCCCGTCGCCGTCCATAGGGCGTAAAACAGCGGCGAGGCGTGGCCCTTGGAAAAGATCAGGCGGTCATTGTTGGGATGCTGCGGGTTCTCTGCATCAAAACGAAACGTTCCGCCAAATACCAGGCCCGTCATCAAGTCGGTCGCTGACAGCGCAGAGGTCGGGTGACCTGACCCCGCTTTGGTCGTTGCTGCCAGGACATAGTAACGAATCAACCTGGCCAGTTCACCAAGAGGCTCCTGTCTTGTGAGGTGGTCTGTGGGTTCATTCCGCGCCTTTTTGAGTGTCAGTGTTGCCGATGTGGTCATCAATTCCTCTTCTTCAATACTCCCGTTGGTTGCGTCCCCGTCCCCCGCTTCGGCAAGTTCTCACTCCTAATGCGGCAGGGCGGAGACTCTGGTCACATTGAGGATTAATCTACGCTCGGACACGGTATTGGCCATCAGGGGAATTCCGCATTTCGAGCAAGCCAAAACCGCAGTGGCACGCCGCGGTTTCGTGTCGGCAGGGCTGCGGTGTCGCGCAGCCAAGCGCCGACGCAGCGGCGCCCCGCCAGATCACCCGTTGTTCCCTCGACCGCCGCGAGGCCCTTGGCCACCAGACCCGGTTGCAGGACCATTCCCAACGACAGCACCATGACGCCCAGTCCGCCATACCATTGCATCCATGCCCGCGCGAAGAGAAACGTTCGGGGGGCGGATTCGACGTCCGCCTGCGTGCTCAGGCCGGTGGTGGTCGCACCGGAAACAGTCTCGAAAAGTGCATCCTCAAAGCCCAGGCCCGAGGCCATCATCGGATAAGCCATGACCAGGGGTGCGATCAGGAAGATCAGAGCGACCACCACCATCCCTTCGTTGACTTGCACCCGCTCCGGCCTGGGCAATCGCGCGGGCCAGAAGCCTGCCAAACCCAGTCCGCCCGCCACGATTCCGTACCGGAGACTGATGCGGAGATCCCCAAACGCCAACGACACCAGCAGCGGAATGAGGGTCAGCGCCGCCAATACCAGGCAAAGCTGCCCAACATACTTGGCACAGACCCGTGGTCGGACGCCATAGATTAGCGTGGTCGCCTGTTCACTCACGCCACCTCCTTTTTCATTTCAAGCCGGGATGAGTCCCTCCTGCGGCGGCGCCCAGGGATGATCTGACCGACAACGGCGCACTGCCCTTCCGAGCGCCCCGGCACCCTTGGTTGCCGGGGAGGTCCGGCGAATCGCAGCAGTGGTCATCACCCTCAATGGCAAACCACTCACACGGCCTTCGGACTGCGGCCAAGGAGAAAATAAAGGACCATGCCGATCACCGGCAGCAGAAGAATGAGCAGGATCCACAGCAGTTTATGCCCCACTGATCCGCCGCCCGTGAGGACTTTGACGATGGCGATGATGTCCAGCGCGAGAATGATTAAACCGACAATTTCCATGTTGGAGATCCTTTTTATTGCTGGCCGCAGCGAGCTGCGGTTGGTTGTGCCCTGTTCGGACTCCCGCCTATTCCTCAAGTGTGAAGCCCACCTTGAGGGTGACCTGCCAGTGCTTGACGCCGCCGTTCTCGATATCGCCGCGAACTTCCGTGACTTCAAACCAGCGCAAATGGTGCAGGGTTCTGGACGCCCGCTTGATGGCATTGTTGACCGCTTCCTCGGTGGATTTCTCGGAGGTGCCGGTGAGATGAACGATTTTATAGATGTGGTCTTTCATGGTGAAGGTTGAACATAGCATGCGCCGGCGTCACCGCAACGCGGCCGCCCGGTGTTTCAACTCGGGTGGGAGTTCGTCTTTCTCTTGCCGCCTCCACCTCGGGCTTCTCGGGATCATCGCAGGTGATTTACAGGGAATCCCCGATGGCGACCGGCGGCACGGGACGGCATCGTTCCACAGATGACTACACCAAGACATATTGAACAGCAGTTGGTGGACGACCTGAAGGTGGTGCTGCAACAGGCCGAAGATCTTTTGGAATCGACCACGGGCGCCTCAGGCAAGGGACTGGACAAGGCACGTGAGAAACTCTCCGCCAGCATGGATCTGCTGCGCCAGCGATGGAACCAGCTGTCGGAGGGGGCTGCGGACGCAGCGCGGGCCACCGGACGCGTTGTCCGGGATCATCCGGTAGGAGCCACGGGCAGCGGGCTGGCCTTGCTGGCTGCACTCATCGGAGGATTCTGGCTCTGGCAGCGGCTGCGGTGAGGGGGCATGCACTTGCGTGCCGTCAAGCCGGCAGGGCATTGGCGGCATGCAAGAGCACGCAGAGTCTTCGTGCCGACGCACGATGGCGGAGGGCCACGGCTCAGAACGCGGATTCCTGAACGACGAGATCCGCGATGAGCGGCAGATGGTCGGAAGCGACACGCGTCAGGTGATTGCGCGGCACGAGAACCTGGGTGGGGCGGAAATGATGCGATACCAGGATATGATCAATCCTCAACAGCGGACGCCATGTGCTGAAGGTGTTGAGCGGTCGCAAAGGCCTCAGGGCGAGCTGCACATCCTGTAACCGTCGCGTGAGCGCGCGATACGGCGCGCTGCCCGGGGACATGTTGAAGTCGCCGCAGAGAATGATCGGTTCATCCCTGCCGATGGCGCCCATCCAGTCGGGGTCCAGCAATTCAGCCGTCTGGAGCAGACGTTCCCTGCGTCGCAGGCCAAGATGGGTGTTCATCAGGTTGATTTCCCGCCCCAGGAGGTTCAGTCGCATCCAGAGCGCTCCCCGCGGCTCCACATGGCGCGTCCCGCCCGCGCCGCGGAGGATCTCGGTCCGGACAACCTTCATGGGGACCCGGCTGAGCAAGGCATGACCATACTGCTCGTCGCGGTCAATGACGGTCGGGCAGAAGGTCAGGTGCATTCCCAGATGCCCGGCAATGAGCCGGGACTGGTCATGCCGCTGTGATCGCAGGCGGCCAAAGTCCAGTTCCTGCAGGGCCACGAGGTCCGGTTGGTATCGCTCGATCACACGGGCAATGCGACCCGGCGACACACGCCCGTCCATGCCCAGGCAACTGTGAACATTGTAGGTCATGACGCGCAATCCGCTCCTGATGGAGGGCGCCTTCCTGGATCGAGGCGAGGTCAGGGTCTCCCGTTCGAGAACATGCCGCACCGCCGCCCGCAAGTCGGTGGGACGCAGGAATGCGCCGGGGTGCTCGGGGAGAGGGGTGGATTCCGGAAGCAGGGCAAATCCCTGTGTTTCCTCAAGGCCGGGTCCGGCATGAGACCCGCGTTCGTTGGCGAAACTGACCAACGGCACATCCGGTCCCCATCCCAGAAGCACCAGGTCCCCGGCGCTTTCGTGATGGCACAGATTCACCAGATCCCGCACCAGGGTGTTTCGCAATGATTCCGGGTGTGGCAGAAAGTCGGGCGTATTGGTGGCCAGGGCAATGCTTCCTTTCGCATGGAACCATTCCACTCCCCCCGATGCATCGCACAGCAGCGCACCCGGCACGCCTCCTTTCCCGACGAGTGTGGTGGCCAGTGTGCGTTGTGCCGGCAGATCAAGTTTCTCCTTGAGATAAAGGTGGCCTACCGGTCCAAGCGCCGTCACCGTGAAGGGCCGCTCCTCGAACCGTGTCAGCACCTCCTGGCGAAACCACTCGGCAAAACTGCGTTGACGGCTTCGTTCCCCACGGAAGCGGGTGCGCACCGGCCGATCCCCCGCGTTCTGCTGCGAGGCAGCTTCGCCGACGGCACCCTCCAGCGCGTCGGCGATCACGTGTTCGAGTGTTGTGCCCTGGATCTGGTCAAAGAACCGGCATCGCTCCTGTCCGTGATCCGAAAACACCCACACCTGGTAGTCGCGGCGGGCCGAGCGTTGTGCCGCCCGATAGATGCTTTTGACCGCCCGGTCAATGCCTCCGAGACTCCAATGCGCGAACGCTGACGACGGGCCGCGACGATGAGCTTGCTCATCGTAGCCCACGAAGTTCACATGGATGATCGGCAATCCGCGGGCGACATCAATTTTCACCCCGATCGTCAGCAGTTCGCGCAGGCCGATGCAGACAAACACCCGGTTGAACACCGCCCTGAGCTCCTCGAGCGGGCTTTCGCCCCGGGTGAGGCCGCGAAAGAGATCACGGAACGCGATGCAGAACTCGAGTCCCAACAGGAGCACCGCTCTCAGCAGGGAGGAAAAGTGCAGCAGCGGAAAGGTGAGCAGGCGGATCAGGGGCCGCGAGCGGAACAAATCCCGAAAGCCCATGCTTGCCGCGCAGAAATGGCTTTCCTCCTCCGCGGCGCCGCCCCGGTAAATATTGGACCAGGAGCTGCCGCCCTGAAGCAGCCCCTCACCCTTTTGTCGCAGGCGGGCTTCAACTTCCGCCGCGGAATCCGGACTTAACATGGTGAAAACCCGTTGTGTGGAGCGGTCAATGAACCCGAAGCTGGGCACCGCACCCCGGACTCCGTAATGCAGTTCGGCCTGCACGGCGGGCGTGCTGGAGGGCAGACCGGGATAAAAGGTGTGCGTTTCGTAATGCTGGTGGGCAAGCAGTCCGCGCAGGAAGGGCAGTCGCCCACGCTTCATGGCCTGCTCCATCTGCGTCCGGGACAGACCGTCCATCTGGATGAGGACCACGCCCGGCTGACTGCCCGTGCCTTCGGACACGGGCAGGCCGAGCCACCGAATCGCCCATTCGCTGCGACTGATGCGGCGGCGGAAGCCTCGTATCAACCGTTCGATGCGATCAATCATGGGGATGGCGCTGAGCAACTCGTTCCCGGCACGGCTTGGAAAGTAGCCTCATCCGCCGTCAGCATCGAGTCCGGAAACGCCACGCCATTCCCCTTGAACCGCATCCGCCGATGTGAGTCGGCTTCAGATCCCTCGAAGTTCCCGGATTTCAGGAAAACACACGTTCCTGCCAGGCCCTAGCTGAGGCCATCCCGCAGATCCTTCATGGCAGCTTCGACCCCATCTTTCAAGTTCTCCCAGGCTTCCG
>JALOTU010000183.1 GCA_025457725.1 Verrucomicrobiota bacterium | reverse complement strand
ATCAACATCAACCGGGCGTTCAAGCAGTATGGCTGGTGCGCGCGAATTCGCGGCGCGGAAAGCGGTGGAATGATCGAAAACCTGCCGGTCCATACCTTCCCCACCGACGACGGGGGCGTGGATATGAAATGTCCGACCGAAATCGCCATCACCGATCGTCGCGAGGCGGAGTTGGCCAAGAACGGCATGATGCCGCTTTCGCATTGGAAGAACACCAACTATGCGGTGTTCGTCGGCGCGCAATCCCTGCAGAAGCCCACCGTCTATGACGATCCCGACGCCACGGCCAACGCCAATCTCGCAGCCCGGCTACCCTATCTGTTCGCCACCTGCCGCTTTGCCCATTACCTGAAGTGCATGGTGCGGGACAAGATCGGAGGATTCCAGGAGCGCGACGAGATGGAGCGCTGGCTCAACGATTGGATCATGCAGTTCTGTGTGGACAGTTCGACCGCTTCGGAAACCGACAAGGCCAAGCGGCCGCTCGCGGCGGCGGAGGTCAAGGTCGAGGAGGTGGAGGGCAATCCCGGTTATTACACGTCAAAGTTTTTCCTGCGGCCGCATTACCAGCTGGAAGGACTGACCGTTTCCCTCCGTCTGGTCTCGAAGCTGCCCTCGGCCAAAGGCGGCGGCTGACCGCCGCTGATGCCAGAGACGGACGGACACCAAACGAGTTGGATCCAAACAAACGCAACAAACACAACAAACTAAACAAGGAGAAAAACTATGGCTGTAGACATGTTTCTGGATATCGGCAAGGGGAAGATCAAAGGGGAGTCCAAGGACGACAAACACAAGGACAAGATCGATGTGCTCTCCTGGTCGTGGGGGATGTCGAACTCAGGCTCCGCGCACATGGGCGGCGGCGCCGGCGCGGGAAAGGTGAATGTTCAAGACCTCAGCTTCACCAAGTATATCGACAAGGCGTCACCGGACCTGATGCTGGCCGCCTGCAACGGCAAACATTTCGACGAGGCGTTGCTGATCGTGCGCAAGGCCGGCGAAAAGGCGGTGGAGTACATCAAGATCACCATGAAGGAGGTTCTCATCACCTCGGTCTCCACCGGAGGCTCCGGGGGCGAGGATCGTTTGACCGAGAACGTGACGTTGAATTTTGGCGAGGTGAAGTTCGAGTACACCCCGCAAAAGGACGACGGCAGCCCTGACACGGTGAAACCCATGGGGTGGAACATCGCCAAGAATGTGAAGGCCTGAGCCTGCCGGCGCGATCTGTTCACAACCCAAGTTTACAGCCTCACAGGTGGCAGGTAGTTCGGCCTGTGAGGCTTTGTGCTTCAGTTCCGGAACCCATCCAACCATGAATGCCCAGGAACTCTTAAAGTCGGGAAAGCCGGGAGAGGCGCTCGCCAGCCTGCAGCAGGAGGTGCGCGGCAATGCCGCCGATCCCAAACTGCGCGTCTTCCTCTTCCAACTCCTCTGCGTCCTCGGCCAGTGGGATCGGGCTTTGACGCAACTCGCCGTGCTGGCTGACATGGGGTCCGAGGAGCAAATGCTCTCGAGAATATTTGAGCCCGTTGTCCGGTGCGAATCCTTGCGAGCCCAGATTTTCGCCGGGGGAAGGTCGCCGATTCTCTTTGGGGAGCCGGAGTCCTGGATGAGCCTGCTCATCCAGGCCAACAGCCTCGTGGCCAACGGCGATTTCAAAGGCGCGGCCTCCCTGAGAGACCGCGCGATGGAGGAAGCTCCTGCGGTTTCGGGTCAGGTCGATGGAAGCGCGTTCGAATGGATCATGGACGCCGACCCCCGTCTTGGCCCGATGATGGAGGCCATCATTGAGGGTACCTACTACTGGGTGCCGTTCATGCGGGTGAAGCGCGTGATCATTGAGGCGCCCACCGACCTGCGGGACCTGGTCTGGGCGCCTGCCCACTTCCTCTGGGTCAACGGTGGTGAGGTCTTCGGACATGTTCCAGTGCGCTATCCGGGAAGCGAGAAGCACGCGGACGGACCGATTCAACTGGCCCGCAAAACGGAGTGGGTGGAACAGCCCTCCGGCTATAGCCTCGGACTCGGGCATCGCCTGCTGTCCACGGACACTACGGATCTCCCCCTGCTTGAATGCCGGACCATCGAGATGAATCTGGAGTCGCCCGCACTCGATCCCTCCGCCGCTGAACCCTCGTCCAACCCCACCAGTCATGGCTGAACCCACCTCAGCGGAACGCCTGCAACCCTGTTTGTTGGATCGTTTGACGGATGACGAGCCGGACAAGAAGGAGGAGGGCCGGAACCAGAGGGTAATTTCGCCCAAGCGCTACAAGGACGGTGTGCAGCGGGATTTGATGTGGTTGCTCAACGCGAGCGCTCATCTTCCAGTGGAAGGCACTGGCGAGCGCGAGTTCCGCCTGAGCGATTATCCGGAGGCCTGCCGTTCCGTGCTCAATTTTGGAACGCGCCAGCTGGCCGGCTTGGTGGCGCCGGACATGCAGTCCATGGAGCGGGAACTGGTCGCCGCCCTCCAGGTCTTCGAGCCCCGGATCCTGCGCCGAAGCCTCAAAGTGCAGGCCCAGCTGGCGCTGAACCAATTGACAATCACCTTGTGGGGCCAGCTGTGGGCCAACCCCATGCCGGAGGAACTCTACATCTGCACCCGCATCGACATCGAAACCGGACAGTGCAGCGTTTCGGATTAGCGCCATGGACGAACGGCTGGTTGAACATTACAACACCGAGCTGCGCCACCTGCGGGAGACGGCAGGGGAGTTCGCGCGGGAGTTTCCCAAGATCGCCGGCCGGCTGTCGCTGGACAAGGACGGCAAGGAGATTTGTCCGGATCCTTATGTGGAGCGGTTGCTCGAAGGCTTCGCCTTTCTAGCCGCACGGATTCACCTCAAGCTGGATGCCGAGTTCCCCAGGTTCACGCAGTCCCTGCTGGAAACGGTCTACCCGGATTACCTCAGCCCGATTCCGTCCATGGCGGTGGTGCGGTTCGAGCCCGAGGAAAATGACCCGGCCCTGGCGGCGGGCATTCCCATTGCTGCCGGCACCTTGCTGCGGAGCAACCTGGGCAAGGGCGAGCGCACCCCCTGCACCTTCCGCACGGCCCACACCGTTCAACTGCTGCCGCTACGCATCGTCGAAGCCCATTACCTGACGCGTGACATTGCCCGGCTGAATCTGCCCGCCGAGGCCCGGGTCCGGGCGGCAATCCAGATCAAGCTCCAGCTGACGGCGGCAGTGCCGCTGCCGGAACTCCAGGCCGACTCCCTCACCTTCTACGTCCGGGGAACGGACGACTTTCCCAGTCGCGTGATCGAGCACATCTTTTCCCAGAACCGGGGCGTGGCCGTTCAATGCCCGGCGGAGAAGGGGAGGACCCTGGGCGTGCTGCCAAAGAGTTGCATTCGCCGGGTCGGAATGGAGAATGAGGAAGCGCTCCTGCCACCCAGTCCCCGAACGTTCGAAGGCTACCGGCTGCTGCGCGAGTATTTCGCCTTTCCCCAACGGTTTCTCTTCTTTGAGATCAAGGGCGTGCGCGACCTGCTCGCCCGGGCCTCCGGAGCAGCGTTTGACCTGGTGATCCTGTTGGAGGAAGGGGAGTCGGACGGCAAGATGGAGGCGCGACTCGATGCCTCCGCCTTCGAGCTCTTCTGCACCCCGGCCATCAATCTGTTTCCGCGCGCCCTGGACCGCATTCCACTGTCGGACCGTTTCTCCGAGTTTCATGTGGTTCCGGATGTGAATCGTCCGCTGGATTATGAAGTGTACCGGATCGAATCCGTGACCGGCCACGGAACCACGGCGGAGGACGAACGCGAATTTCGTCCGTTCTATCTGGCCAAGGACGCGGATGTGCAGACCTCGGCCTTTTACACCTCGAACCGGATTCCGAGGATGCTGACCGAGAAGGAACGCCAGGTCGGCAGGCGCTCCGCCTACACCGGCACCGAGGTTTATCTTTCCCTGGTCGACGCTTCCTGCGCGCCCTATCACCCGGAACAAACCCAACTGGGCATCAGTGCGCTGTGCACCAACCGCCACCTGCCCATCCAGATGGCGACCGGTGTCGGTCGCGATGATTTCACCATGGAGGCCAGCGCCCCGGTGGCCTCCATTCGATGCCTGAGCGGGCCCACCATTCCGCAGCCCTCGCTGGCGGAAGGGCGCTTTTCGTGGCGGTTGATCAGCCATCTCTCCCTGAACTATTTCTCCTTGCTCAACTCGGAGAAGGGCGAGGGAGCGGGTGCCGTGCGTGAAATGCTCAAGCTCTACTGCGATGCCGAGGATCGACAGGCGCAACGTCAGATCAAGGGACTGGCCTCCGTGGACACCCGCCCCGTCGTGCGGCGGGTGCCATCCGCCGGCCCCACCGCTTTCGCCCGGGGCCTGGAGATTATCCTCGAGTTTGACGAGAAGGAGTTCGAGGGAACGGGCGTCTTCGCTTTGGGCAGCGTGCTGGAACGTTTCTTTGCCAAATACGTTTCCATCAATTCCTTTACCGAAACCGTCATCCGCAGCCAACAGCGGGGAGAACTGATTCGATGGCCGGCGCAAATGGGAAAACAACCGATCGTCTGATCGAGGCACTTGCAACGCATCCGCACGCCCACGACTTCTTCAGGGCGGTGCGATTGATCGAGTGCAGCCTCCGGGACCATCCGCGCGTCGGCACCTCGCAGTCTCCGGCGAAGGATTCCATCCGGTTCGGCCAGCTTCCCAGTCTGGCCTTCGCCCCCTCGACCATCCAGAAGATCGAGAGGGATTCGGTCACCAATAAGATCCGGATGATGGTGAACTTCTTCGGCTTGCTGGGGCCCAACTCGCCCCTGCCCACGCATCTCACGGAATACGCCCTGGAGCGGGAGCTGCATTTCCGCGATCGCACCTTCGCCGCGTTCCTCAATGTCTTCAACCATCGCCTGATCAGCTTTTTCTACCGGGCCTGGGCGGTCAACCAGAAGGCGCTCGACCTGGATCGCCCCGGCGAGGACGAACGCTTCGAGGAGTTCATCGGCGCATTCTTTGGGTTCGGGGTGGAATCGCTCGAACATGAGGATGTGGTCCAGGGTTACGCCAAGCTCTATTTTGCGGGACGCCTGGCGTCCAAGACACGCAATGCGGAAGGTTTGGAGGCGATCCTGCAGGAGTATTTTGATATCCCTTCCCAGCTCGAGACCTTCTTCGGACGCTGGTTGAATCTTCCGGCCGAGTATCTCTGTCGCCTGGGCGACTCCCCGGCCACCGGCACCCTGGGAACCACCGCGATCGTCGGATCCCGCATCTGGGAATGCGAAATGAGCTTTCGAATCCGGCTCGGTCCGATGATCCTGGTGGACTACGAGCGGATGCTCCCGAATGGAAGCTCCTTTAAGCGCCTGAAGTCCTGGGTGCTCAATTATTGCGGGGAGCAGTTCTTCTGGGACGCCCAATTGATCCTGAGGGCCGACCAGGTTCCCCAAACCCGACTGGGGCTCTATGGGCTGCTGGGTTGGAACACCTGGCTGAAGACAAACGAGTTTTCCACCCCCGCCTGCGGTCTTATTTTGCATGCCGACCGGGTGCGCTGACCCTCCCGGGCCGCTGCGGACCGGATTCTGAACAACCATCAACGACAACGATTATGGCCGAAATCAAACGAACCACCCTCTTTGG
>JALOTU010000182.1 GCA_025457725.1 Verrucomicrobiota bacterium | reverse complement strand
CCGTAGTCGTAGTGCGACAGTTCGGAGACCGGCGGCATGGGCGTCAGTTCGTTGGGAGTCATCACGCCAGGATTCGGTCAGGCTCCAGCGGTCACCGGCAGTTTGGCGCACAGCAGTTCCCACGGCCGTTCAGCAGGAGTCCAATCCCATTGCATGGCCGCGCCGGGGAGCAACCAGTTCTGCACGGCACTCAGCTCGCGGACTTCCGCCCCGGCGCTGAGTTTGCCGTCGCCCTTGAGCGCAATGAGCAGCATGAGTTCGTCCCCTGCCCAGCTGCCAGCCCCGGGGCCGCGCAACCAATGCAGCCGGAAGAAACTGTGCCACGCCGGACCGATCAGTTCCTCCTCGGTGAAGGCGTTCGTTTGTTGCACCCTCCACGGAGCCTGCGGGAAGCCGAGGTAGACGCAGGCGTCGCCCCGGGTGCCGAGGATATACCAGCACTCCGTCTTGCCGGGATGGGAATTCAGATACCGGCGGACGAACCAGGCGTCCGGATGCGCCTGGAATTGAAGGCATACCGACGCGTCGAGCAGCTTCCACAACACCTTCACCCCCCGGGACCCCGCCTCGCGACTCCCAAACCAGAACTCCGGCTTCTCCGTCAACAGTCGCGCAAGCGGTTGCCCGTCGGCGGAAGGACCGACACGACTCAGCCCCTCATCCGCATCCTGGCTGGTGGAACCATTCCGGGCACGCACCGTGGACGCCAGCCAGTCCTCCGGAAAATGATCGTCGATCGTGCCGTTCAATCCGCGAAAACGGCGCAGCACGGAACCGCCGGCGTAGCTCCGCCAGACCGGATTGGGCGGCAGGGCCACCGCGGATGCAGATGGGGCGACAGGAGTCACTTAATAAGTATTAAAATTATTGTTGACGCATCACAAGTCCAAAAGTATGTTGGCCGCACAATATGAATCCACCCAATGTTTCCAACCTTCATCGCGGGCGGTATCGGGGAGCACGGCGGACCGGCGCGGCTTTCACCCTGATCGAACTCCTGGTCGTCATTGCGATCATCGCCATCCTCGCGGCCATGCTGCTGCCGGCGCTGGCCAAAGCCAAGGCGAAGGCGCATCAGGCGGCGTGCATTTCCAACCTGAAACAGGCGGGCATCGGGCTGAACCTCTACGTCGAGGACAACAAGGGATATTTCCCCTATGTGTCCGTGGAGGCCAACGTGGTGGATCCGAAACTCCCGCCCAACCCCTTCATGATTTGGACAAAACAGTTGGGAGAATATCTGCCGCAACGCGGCACTCTCGCCACCAGCCAGGAAAGTCCAATCTTTACCTGCCCCGCCACAAAGTATGTGAATCGGGCCGGCCCGATTGATGTTGCCGACATCTCCAGAAGCTATGCGGCCACCGGCGCCATGCTGGGCAGGACCTCGGGTGGGGGTCTCACGTCAAAAACTCAGCGAAAGTCGCTTCAGAGAGGCAACCTGACCGAGATCCCGCTGGTGGTTGAGGCCAAGTTCGACGAATCCGAACCGTTGGGCCGATGGTGCCCGTCGAACGTCCGCTGGTCCGGCCAGGCCGAGACCGACTTCAAACTGGCCGATCCCAAGAAGACCGTTTATCTGGACAACCGCCACGGGAATTTCAGCAGCTTCGACATCCTGTATTCGGACTACAGCGTGCGGGCAGCCCAATGGCAGGATCTCCGCACGGACCCGGCCCAGCCGCTGGCCGGAATGACCCAGAAGCTCTGGGACAATCCTTGATCGCGCCCCTTGGGATCCGCCGACAAGCCAGGAGAATTTATTGCGGCGGTTTGGCGGAAGTGGCGCGTACGGTCAGCGTTGAGGGCAGGATGACATCGGACAAAACCCCGTCCTTGGTCTCGCCGTAGCGCATCAACAGCTCCGCTGCCGTCACCCCGATTCGCTCGGGATCCGCGTGGGCCCCGGTGATCTGCGGGTTTTCTTCCACACAGATCCGCGTGGCATCGGCCGCCACCACGCTGATTTGATCCGGCACACGCCAGCCCTTCTGCATCAGGCAATTGATCACGCCACGCGCGGTCGAGGCGTTCCCGCAGACGCACGCCGTGGGGAAGCTTTTCCGGGACATGTGATCGATCAGGATTTCCGCGGCGCTCCAACCTCCCAGACGATCCCCGGTTTCAACATCCACGCTGAATTTGCGGGTGAGCTTTAAGCCGCGCGCCTCGAGGGCCGCCTCCAGCTTGGCATGCCGTCGCAGGTTGTAATCGAGCCCTTTGTCGCCCCCGATCCAGGCGAACCGCGTGTGCCCCAGTTCGGCCAGGTGGGACACAAGCAGTTCAATCGCCTCCTTTTCGTTGGGCATCACCGAATGACACAACCCCGGATAGCTGAAGGAAACCGCCACCACATTGGTCTGCACCGCCCGGATGGCGGCGAGAAACTGCTCGCTCACCTGCCCCAGGATGGCCAACCCGAACAAATCGTGCCGCCGCAGCACCTGCTGCACGTTGCGGGGACCCAGGTCGTCCTCCGAACCCAGGAACACGGAATGGTAACCGCGCGCCAGCAAACCGGCATGCAGGCCATGCTGGACATGGCTGAAGAAATTGCTCTGCGTGTGGAGACGCAGCCCCGCCCGCAGAATGAAGCCAACACTGGTGGCCGGGGCCTGGTTTCCGCTCAGCTTCATGCCCTTGGGCCGATACCCGATCTTCAGCGCATGATTCCAGATCCGCTGGTAGGAATCCTCGCTGATGTTCTCCCGCTTGCCATTGAGTACCAGGGACACCAACGCCTGCGAAACTCCCAGGTCGCGGGCAATCCGTTGCTGGGAGATGTTCTCGCGTTTCTTCGTCACGGCGCACATAATCAGGGGGACACGGACCAATTGAAAGCCGGATTCCGCACGCCTCCCGGCATTTTGTACTTGCACCCTTCTTAATAAAGTAATAGTTATCAATTGATGTCAGACATTCGGGCCATTGTGGCGTTGAGCGAGCTTGAGGCGGCGGATTTTTTTCCGGGGCCGATGTGGGGGGAGCTGGAGCGTCTGTTGCCGGGCTACCGTCGGGTGCAGCTGCCGCTGTCCCGACCGGAGGACTGGGTCCGTTTGTGGCGGGAAACTCCCGCCGAACTGCTGGTGTCCGCCTGGCAGACACCGCCGCTCAATGGCCCTCTGGAACCCGACGATGTCAAATCGCTTCGCTATGTCTGTTATCTCGCGGGCAGCGTGCGCAAGCTGGTTCCGCGCGAACTGGTGGATCGGGGTCTGATCGTCACCAATTGGGGCAACACCATCGCGGCCACGGTGGCGGAATGCGCCTTGATGCTGATCCTGATGGCGTTGCGGCGGGCCTCGTACTGGGCGTTGGCCATGCATCGTGAAGGGGCATGGAAAAACGGCGCGCCCACCACCCAAAGCCTGCTGGGTCGCCGGGTCGGCCTGCATGGGTTCGGGGCCATCAGCCAGCAACTCGTCCCCATGCTGGTGCCATTCACCGATCAGATTCAAACCTACTCGCCCCATGTGCCGGACGACATTCTCGCCCGGCGCAAAGTCAGGCGGGCGACCTCGCTGGAGGAACTGTTCTCCACGTCGGACATCGTGGTGGAACTCGCGGCCGCCACCCCGCAAAACCTGCATATCGTCAAGGAGTCGCACCTGCGCAGCATTCCCGCAGGCGGCGTGTTTGTGAATGTTGGACGGGGCTGCGTGGTGGATGAAGCGGCACTGCTGCGCGTTGCCCGGGAGGGAAACCTCCAGATTGCACTCGATGTCTACGAGCAGGAACCGTTGCCCCCCGACTCCCCGTTCCGCGGCCTGCCCAACGTGACGTTGCTGCCCCACCTGGGTGGGCCAACCCGGGATCGGCGGCGCGACTCCGGCGCGCTGGCTCTCAAGAACATTCGCGCGTTCCTGAAGGGGGACCCCCAGGAGGCGGTGATCAATCTCGACACCTATGACCGTTCCACTTGAACCCCAGCCGCTGCGTTGGTGTTTCTCCACCCTGGGCTGTGCCGACCTGTCCTTTCCCAGAATCTGCGAGCTGGCCAATGAATTCCGCATCCCGGGCATCGAGTTGCGGGGGATCGCCGGCCGCATGGACATGCCGCAGTATTGCGCCGAACAGTCCCTGACGCCGGCGCAAATGCTGAATCTCTGTCGTCGACAGCGGACAAGCCTGGTGGTGGCCGGCTCCTCGGCAAAACTCATCGGCTGGTCCGACAAAGACCGGGCGGAGCTCCAGGCGTTCGGCACCTGGGCGGAGGCCCTGAACATTCCGTATGTGCGGGTATTCGGTGGCGGCACCTGGGGGAAAGCGCTGACGGACTCGCAGTATGCCCACGCGGTCGAGCTGGTTCACTGGTGGCAAACCGAAAAGGCGGCCCGCTCCTGGCAAGTCGATCTGCTGCTGGAAACCCACGACGGATTCTCCGCCTCCGAACCGTGCCTCCGTCTGAATCAACGGCTCGAGGAGCCCTTGCACCTGATTTGGGATACACACCACACCTGGCGCCTCGGAAAGGAATCGCCGGAGTCCACCTGGGAACGCATCGGGCCGCTCGTCCGCCACGTGCACATCAAGGACAGCATGGATCAACCCTCCGCTCGTCATCCCTACACCTACGTCGGTCTTGGTGCCGGTCAGATGCCGTTGCAGGAGGTCATGGGACTTCTGCGGGAGCAGCAATTCGGGGGATTTGTCTCGTTGGAATGGGAGCGCCTGTGGCACCCCTACCTCGCGCCGCTCCACGAGGCGCTCGCTGAACTCCAGGATCAACCGTGGTTTGAGGCCGTCGCGGATGAACAACAACTCACCAATTTCGCAGGCTAGTTTCAGCCCTCTCCCCCGGCCCGCTGATGAACGGGTCCGGGCCGCATGGAAGGCAGCGACGTAAGCCTCGGAAGACAAGTGGCGCTTCAGCAGCCCGGACCCGCTTGGGCCATCCGCCAAAACAAAAGCACCGTAAAATTGGCCAAGTCGTAACCGCCGTGAGAAGTTGCGCCATGCAATCAGCACTATCCTCGGTGCGTAGTGGCCCGCAGCCCATAAACCGGAGCGCGGACATTCCTGTCCGCGAGGATCATTCACAAGCCAAACGGGCGGACAGCAATGTCCGCACCCCGAACCAACGCCCGAAGGCTGTTCCTTTTCGCCTTCTGGCCCTGGGTTTCGTTGCCTTGTCGGTTCCAGTCCTGGCCGCCGATTTTCCGGTCTCGACCGTCACCCAGATCAACACGGCCCTGGCCTCGGCCCAGCCGGGCGACACCATCACGATGACCAACAAGGTCTGGCAGGATGCCGACATCCTGTTCAAGCAGAACGGCACGGCAGCCAACCCGATTACCCTGCGCGCGCAAACACCCGGGGAAGTGATTCTGTCCGGGACTTCGCGGCTGCGCATCGCGGGCAGCTGGCTGGTGGCGGACGGACTGCGCTTTCAATTCGGGGGCGTGACCAATTCCGACGTCATCCTGTTCCGCGAGAAATCCTCCGTGCTGGCCACCAACTGCGTGCTCACCAACTGCGCGATCGTCGATTACAGCCCGGCGCTCCCGCCGGACGAGAGCACGGACTACAAGTGGATTTCCATCTACGGCCTCAGCAACCGCGTGGAAAACTGCTATTTCAAAGGGAAAACCAATGCCGGCACCACACTGGTCGTGTGGCTGCCCGGCCCCACCAACGCCTCCAACCATCATGTCATCCGCCGGAA